>NZ_CAXMZT010000007.1:0-212994 GCF_964199965.1 Legionella sp. W05-934-2
ACACAGTTTGTCTTTATTTTCTTAAGGAACTCGCCCAATCGGCGTAGGGTGCATTCTACGGATTTTTTATCCTTTGTCAAATGATTTTTTCTAAAAATTTTGAGAGATGGTTTATTATTTTTACTATCTCTCTATTTAGCGATAAAAACCCATAAAATGCTTGCTCTTTTTTTACAATCGTTGATGGTTGCTTGCTTAATTGAAAATTTAATCCTAGGATTAAGTAAGAATTTTAATTAACAACAATGCCATGCTAGAGCTAAACCAACACTATTATAACACAATTCCATACAATTTGTGGACAGGTCGTTCCGATTCTTTACCTAATGAGCGATTTTTTCAAAATATTTACACCTACAATCTCCAACAGCAACCCATAGCAGATGTTAAGGAATCAGTTTGTCTTATGGGATTTGCAAGTGATGAAGGGGTACGCCGCAACTTGGGCAGACCTGGTGCCAAAGATGGCCCCAATGCAATTCGCCAGCAACTGGCAAAATTAGCTTGCCACAAACAAATCCACCTTGCCGATCTTGGTAACATCTGCTGCCCAGACGATAATCTGGAATTGGCTCAACACCAACTGATTCAAATAGTGGATCTTTGCCACAGCCAAAATAAAAAAACCATCATATTAGGCGGCGGGCATGAAGTTGCTTGGCCACATTTCAAAGGTTTATCGTCCCATTATCCCAAAGTAGGCATCATTAATTTTGATGCGCATTTTGATTTAAGACCATTACTTAATGGTACAAAATCAACGTCTGGTACTGGCTTTCGACAGATGGCAGACTATTGTCAAAGTCAAAACTATCCTTTTACCTATTGTTGCCTTGGCATTCAACCTCAGGCAAACACGGCACAGTTATTCCAAACTGCTGAGGCACTTGGGGTAACCTTCATGACTGCTTCAGAGATGCATGAGAATACCACAGCCTGGCAAACGGCTTTTATTGACGAATTTATTTTAAACCATCACTTTCTCTATTTAACCCTATGTCTTGATGTGCTTGCCGAGGCTTTTGCACCTGGCGTAAGTGCACCGCAGGCTACTGGGATATCCCCCTGGCAGATGCAACCGCTATTGAAATATATTCTGCAAACTGGCAAAGTAGTAGCTTTAGACATTGCTGAGCTATCACCACCACTGGATCAAGATGATAAAACAGCTAGGCTTGCCGCTGTTTTGTTAGCTGACTTAATAAGATATTTTTAATATTCAACAAGGAGCGCATCAAAATGAAGGGTTTCATTTTAGGGTTAATCTTACTATTTACTCTGCCAATAACCGCCTTCTCGGCATCTAACAATCAAACAACCCCTGCATCAACAACAAATGCTGCTCAACCTAACACGGATCAGGCTGGCAACCAACCACCGGCTGGCAACCAACCACCGGCTGGTAACCAACCACCGGCTGGCAACCAACCACCTGCTGGTAACCAACCACCTGCTGGTAACCAACCACCGGCTGGTAACCAACCACCTGCTGGTAACCAACCACCGGCTGGTAGCCAACCACCGGCTGGTAACCAACCACCTGCTGGTAACCAACCACCGGCTGGTAGCCAACCACCGGCTGGCAGCCAACCACCTGCTGGTAGCCAACCACCGGCTGGTAGCCAACCACCTGCAAGTAGCGAACCACCGATTAACGGTGCAAATTCTAACCAACCTCCTAAACCTGTTGTTATTAATTGCGATTATAAAGTTGGCAACTCCCCCGATGCGGTCTCAACAGATTTAATAAAAAAATGGGCGTCTCAAGCAGCTGAACAAGCCTTTTCTTTATCATTCGATAAAGTTGATCAGAACATGACTTCTCTAGAAAAGTGCTTCACTAAAAATGGTTGGAAAAGCTTTAATACAGCCCTTCAACGCTCAGGAAATTTAGATACTATCAAAAAGGAAAAACTAAATGTCTCTCCAACGATCACTGGCGATGTCTCAATTAACCAAGAAAAAGACAACCAATGGAAAGTGACGCTGCCTATGACTGTGACGTATATGAATGATAAAAACAAAATTAGTCAAGAGCTGAATGTTAGTCTATTGGTTGGTCGGAAAGTCTCTGGTGATCTTGGTATTATGCAATTAATTGCAGCGCCAGCAAAAGTCACGCCAATACAATCCTCCAAACAACCCACGCCGGCTAATCCAGATAGCAAGCCAGCGGCTAAGCCTGCCAGTAACTAGCATCTGAATAACTGCCTTCCTTTTCCTTCTCCCCAGACATGGGGAGAAGGTACCACAATGAGGGAAGTTATTTAGAAGTCCTGAGCTTGTCGAACCTTTATGCTTTCACCAATGGCAGATCAGCCCAGCTGGTCGTGTACTTAGGTGAACATAAATTAGCTCGCATCTGCCAGGCAGGCTGACGACTACCTTGGGCGGCCAAATAAAGACTATGGCGACCGTAGCGTTGCTTTATTTTCCCAGTTACTTGCATGAGCTTATCACGCTTTTGTTGCGTTTCAGGGCAAATCGGGTTAAATAAGTCATTTTGCTGGAACCGCTTATCAACTAACTCAACCAATAGCACACCCGTTTTATGGTATTGATAACCCGGTAAAAAAATATGCGCCAAACAATGCTTGGCTATTGTTGTTATATGGCATAAATCATCGGTTGGATGAATCAGGCGAACACCACTTGACCGACTGTATTGTGGCAAATCACGTCGAAATGGATTAGTGCGTAAAAAAACAGACAAATAAACAACTTGGTGCTGCTGCTGCCTTAATTTATCCCAAGCTCTAGCACAATGACTGGCTAATGCCTCTGATAATGCTTCTTTTGTTGTTTGCAGTTTACCAAATGATTTCGATGACAAAATGCTTTTTTTAGGCTCACTGTCCTCCAATTCAATACATGCCCTGCCATTTAGCTCGAGCACTGTTCTAAGCATCACGACATTAAAACGGCGACGTACAAACTCTGTATCCAATTTGGCTAGATCAGCGGCTGTGGTTATGCCCAAAGCAATCAGCTTTGCTGCCCAACGTTGGCCAACCCCCCAAATATCTTGAATGGCAATTTGCTCAAGCCAATGCATTTGGCCATCGATATTAAAAACCGATACTCTTAACTTCTTTTTAGCAATATGATTGGCTAATTTTGCCAACGTCTTACTACGACCGATGCCAATTGACACGGGGATTCCCGTTTGCTTGAAAATAGTCGCTTGCAATTGCTGACAAAAAGCGTCCGCTTGCAAAAGGGACAAACCTGTTAGATTAAGAAACGCTTCATCGATTGAATAAATCTCCACGGCGGACCAATGCTGTTCAATCACTGTCATCACACGCTGTGACATATCACCGTATAAGGTGTAATTTGATGAAAACACAGCGACCTTATGGCGCTGACAGAGGCCACGGACTTGATGAAAAGGTACGCCCATTGCAATACCTAATGCCTTTGCCTCATTAGAACGGGCAATCACACATCCATCATTATTGGATAACACCACAATAGGCTTATCTCGCAAACAAGGTTGAAATAAGCGCTCGCAAGAAGCGTAGAAGTTATTGCAATCAACCATTGCAAACATCTCTCTCCCCTCTATAAATTCAGGACAGAGAATGGATAACATTAGTAACCACTCCCCAAATAACCAAATCAAATGACTCAGCAATATCGATGGGAGGATAGTCCGGGTTTTCTGCCAGCAATTTAATCTCTCCTTTCTGGCGATAGAGCCGCTTAACAGTCAATTCTCCATTCAAAGCAGCAATGACAATTTTGCCATGGGTTGCCTCGAGACTGCGATCAACTACTAAAATATCACCCGAATGAATACCCACTCCGACCATCGAATCCCCTGAGGCACGGACTAAAAAAGTGGCGGCAGGGTGCTTAACCAAATGCTCATTGAGATCAAGGTGAGCCTCGATATAATCATCAGCTGGTGAAGGAAAACCCGCTTTGACATGGCTGCCATACAATGGCACCATGAGCGATGAATGTTGTGCTGAGCGGAGAAACTGTAAAACACTGGCAACTTTCGACTGAGGAATACGCACTACTTTTGTTGACTCACCATAGCGGCCTTGCCCTTGTGGCCGGCCCGCCCCCCGGCGGGCGCCCCCATGACTCATACCCACCTCTTGATTGATGTTACATATTTCAAGTTTAATACAATGGAGGAATTAAGTAAAGTTACTTAGCATCATCGCCAAGCGAGGCTCCTACTTTTTCAACTTTAATATAGATGGTCGAATTGACATCATTAGGATTACCGACTTGGATACTCATGGTATTAGGTTGCGTTGGTGGCTGGCCTTGTGCCGATCCGAGCACAACCCATTTGTTCAAAGGAACCGTCATCGTCGTTTCGGCTCTTTGTTGGCGAATTTGCTCATTGTTGACTCGATTTACGTTATCTCGAACACGATACAACTGTAAACGAACTTGTGAGCCTTGTAATTCAGGGCGAACGAAAAAACTCTTATTCACTTGCTTGCGCTCATAGGCAACACCTAAATTGAACCAACCGGCACCCACAGCAGCAACATAGGGTTTTTCATTGCCTGTACTGATATATGCAGCATTACCATTATCCACTCTAACAGACTGATACTGCTGTTGTTGATCACGTGATTGCGTACTAATTACCTGCCTAAATTGACCATTCGATGGGGGCAGCTGATTAGCTGGCCCTTGGAAAATCGATATCATAAAAGTGACCGGCGGAATATCCAAGTTATGAATGATTTCGCGTATTGCTGTTAAAGTACTCGGTTGAACACTGACAACGAGTGTTTGTCCAGAAGCACTGACTTTATCACCTGGTTTCAAAACAGGTTGTATCAACTGTTTAATTTTGTCAGCCGGTTGATACTGAAGTGTAATCACTTTATCAATGTTACCTGAAGGAGGAAGTGCATAAATAAACAACGGGAAACAACATATAAAAAGTGTCAGAAGCTTTTTCATCGCCTTAATTCCTTTTAAATTAAACGAAAATTATTACACAATATAAATCTGGCACATAATGGAAAAGAATTCAACAAATAAGATTTGCTATACTTAAAGATGGTTAGTTTATTTTGAGAGCAACATGGATAATTTATCCCGAGACCAAATCATTGACATGTCAGATGAAGATAGTATTGGCTTGATATATTCACGCAGTGATTTGCACCAGTATTTAGTTGAGTTGATCGATCATAAGAAATGCCACTATATCCACAAAGGTAACGATTTGAAATCGTATGATTCTGTCGAAGAAGCTGTACGGTGTGCTCGTCAAAAGGGCGCTGTAAAATGCTACCTTTGCCTGGATAATACGTATGATGAATGTGGGGCCGATTTGGTGTCGCAACGATTTAGTTATTTACCCATCAACTATTAGGGTCTCTACCCGTGATCAGTCAGCAACAATAATTCCAGGACCAACGATGAAGATAAAGGGGTTTCGCTAGTCCTGGGATCTTCTCATCAATCAAGAAAATAGGTAAAGTATACCCCAAGACAAAAACCACAAGGGGTTATTATGATCCGAACAATGCTGTGCTCGATGTTAGTATTATTAATGGGCAATAGCTGGTCTGACACCATTGACAATTACCAACATATCAGCAAATCCATTCCCAAAATGGAAATTAAAGCCGATGAACAATCCCAGGCTTGGGCACGATCGGCCAGGCATGTTTTGACGATTACCAATGAAAGTATTGCCGAGACATTAATTGCGTTAAATAGTGAGGCCGCTAAACAGGGAAAACCTTTCTTTTGTTTACCTCAAAATCAGCAACTTAGTGCAGAACACCTTGGTCAATTGATTCAAGAATACACCCAGAATTTAGGCCAACAACCCGCCAATAATCGACCCACTGTCTCCAGAATAGCGTTTGAAGCCGTGGTAAAAAAATACCCTTGCCAATCAGGTAACCGAAATACCTTTTCTTCATTGATGCAAACAAACGCGGACATGCAGCATGCAGATGCTGAACGATAGCTCTGGTGAGGTAATCAACTCACCAGGCATTTCAAAATCAGGACCTCGATTCAGCAACCCTTCATCTGCCCTGTGAGCATCTTCGCCCCATGTCTGGGGGGAAGGGAACATCAAGCAAGATATTTAGAAGTCTTGAAAATAAAGAAATTACTGGCTAGCTTGCTCAAAAGCATCAATTGCTTCAGCAGCATACATTAATGAAGGTCCTCCTCCCATATAGACTGCCATAGCAAGCGTCTCCATCAATTCTTCTTTTGAGGTACCTAGCTTAACTAATGCTTGAGAATGAAATCCTATACACCCAGTGCAATGATTTGCAACAGCAAGTGCCATGGCAATGAGCTCTTTTGATTTCTTATCTAAAGCACCATCGGCTGTTGACGCTTTAGCCAAAGATGAAAAAGCAGCCATAACATCTGGCATCGCTTTGCTGAACTTGCCTAATTGTTTGTTGATATTGGCGGTTATATCGTAATAGTTTACTGACATACGCTATCCTTATTTATTAAAATTAATGCACATTCGCTGCTAAATTTTTAACATGATTTAGTAACCAATGACCTGCATACTCAAAATTTGCTTGCTCATTGATTCGTAATAATTCATTGTATTTGCTGATTCGATCGGATCGACATAAGGATCCCGTTTTAATCTGACCACAACCCGACCCCACTGCAAGATCAGCAATAAACGCATCTTCCGTCTCACCTGAGCGATGCGAGATGACTGCCGTGTAGTGATGCTGCGCAGCCAGTGTTATTGCTGCTTGGGTTTCAGTCAGGGTGCCAATTTGGTTGACTTTAATTAAGATGGAGTTTGCCACGCCTTCTTTAATCCCTTCTTTTAAAATCGCTTGATTCGTCACAAATAAATCATCACCCACTAATTGCAACTTGGTTCCTAATCGTTGGGTTAAGTCAATCCACCCCGCCCAGTCTTGTTCATCTAGACCATCTTCGATGCTGATAATGGGATAATTGGTAGCAAGGGTTTCATAGTAATCAATTAAGTTGTCACTGCTAAGCCACCTATTTTCTGAAGCCAAATGGTATTGACCGTTATCATAGAGCTCTGAAGCAGCCACATCAAGGGCAAAAAGGATATCCCGTCCTAAAACATAACCTGCCTTTTCAACGGCTTGTGAAATAACATCCAATGCATGTTCATTAGACTTTAGATTTGGAGCAAAACCGCCTTCGTCACCAACGGCAGTACTAAGGCCTTGTGCTTTTAATACCGATTTCAAGTGATGGAAAATTTCACTGCCCATTCTCAAGGCAGTTGGAAAATTATCCGCACCAACAGGCATAATCATGAATTCTTGAATATCGACATTATTATCTGCATGGGCGCCGCCATTGAGAATGTTCATCATAGGGACTGGCATACGAATGGGATATTGATTATTTTTAAGTAGCTGATAAAGCGGAACTTGTGCCCATACGGCATGGGCTCTTGCGACAGCCAACGATACAGCTAAAATTGCGTTTGCACCAAGGTTTTGCTTATTATCAGTCCCATCTAGCTCGATCATGATTCGATCAATAGCGGTTTGATCTTCAACCGATTGCCCCTTTAATGCGGGTTGAATGATGGTGTTAATCGCTTTCACTGCTTTCAAAACACCTTTGCCTAGATAGCGCTTGGGATCATTATCTCGAAGTTCGCACGCTTCTCGACTACCTGTCGATGCACCAGAAGGGACACTTGCCATGGCAAAAGTACCATCATCTAAAGTCACTTCCGCTTCAACAGTTGGGTTTCCACGAGAATCTAATATTTCACGGCCACGTATGGATTTTATTAGCATCAGACGCTACCTCAGTCATAAGTCTTTGAAGGGCATACGAACCTCCCAAGGTGTGAGAAGAAAAAGTGTTCAATGCAGCAGTTTAGATAAACTAAAAAACGGAATTGAAAACTTTTTATCACGAAGAAACTGGGGATTTTTCGTAAGTTTTGCTCCATAGTTTACCTTAGCTAGAACTGCTGTCAATCCATTGGAAAAATCCTGTTTATACTACTAGAAAAAAGTGTCCAGCACGGGCGGATAAGAGGTCGCTATTTTGCAGTGATTCATTAGAACATATAATGCTTGAGATGCTTAAGTCCTTTCTACTTTTCATTTTATCGAAGAAGCGTATAATAGGGACGTTCCCTAGTTAATCTGGAAAATAACATGTTCCAAATAGCAGATGCATCCAATGCAATGCAGGATGGCCGTCTTCGGCAAGCACAATTAAAGATGCTATCCATATTGAAAGTCGTCGATCAGATATGCCAAAAACATCATTTGGATTATTGGCTAGAAGGCGGAACTTTGTTAGGTGCTGTGCGTCACCAGGGATTTATACCATGGGATGATGATCTTGATATTTCGATGACGCGCGATAGCATTAATCAATTCATCGATATCGCCAAGAAAGAATTACCGTCCCATTTATTCTTGCAAAGCGCCCATACCGATAAAAACTACTTCAACCTGGCTGCTCCTTATAAAATACGGGATAATAACAGCCGATTTATTGAATTCCATGAAAACGGCGATCAACCTTTTCATCAGGGCATTTTTATTGATATTTTTGTCTATGATAAATTACCAGTCAAAATCAATGAAATGCGCCAATGGCAGTTACTAAGCAAAAAACTATTGCGCTTATTACGGCCTAAATACACCTCATTAAACCTTGGGCACAACGCAACACTCTATAACCTTATCAGTCGATGTTTGTCAAAATCTTGGCTTGAGCAGCAACTAAATCAGTTATTGGCTAAAAGTGCCCAATTAGAGAGTCCCTGGCTAGGCTATGGCTTTGATTGCGTGAATAATAATCGCGTTCATTATAATGACATATTCCCCTTAAAACGAATTCAATTCGAAGATAGTCTTTTTCAAGTTGCCAATCGCTATGAAACCATTCTAGAACAATTATATGGTAACTACATGCAATTGCCTGCTGAAAAAGATCGAAACATGCAACACTGTAAAGAATTAATCATTGACTTAGAAGCATTTCAACAACAACTTGCTAATGCAACTTTATCAGAAACAGAGGCCAATTAGACATGACGACTCGCTTAGTAATTTTCGACTTAGATGGCGTATTAGTTGACTCTCGAGAACACCATTTTATCGCCTTGAATCGAGCAATCTCAAGCATCGCACCTGGATTTGAAATTAGCACTAAAGACCATTTGCAACAATTTGATGGACTGTCCACCAAAACCAAGCTCGCCAAACTGAGCCACGAAAAGGGATTAGATAGCAAACTACATCAAGCAATTTGGCAAAAAAAGCAACAGCTTACCTTTGAAGTCATTGAAGAAGTATTGCAAGAAAACCCTCAAATAAGCGCTTTATTTAAAAAATTAAGAGAGGATGGTCTAAAAATCTACGTCTGCTCCAATTCAATTCGCGAAACCATCAAATTATGTTTGTTGAAATTGAATTTAATGAAATACGTCGACTATTTCATTTCCAATGAAGATGTTACCTCAGCCAAACCTCATCCAGAAATGTATTGGCAGGCAATGATAAAAGAACGTGTGCTTCCTAAAGAAACATTAATTGTTGAAGATTCCTATGTCGGTCGAACGGCAGCTATCTCATCGGGAGCGAACTTGTGTGCCGTGAAATCACCCGATGAAGTTTCCATTGCGAAAATTTATGAGGCTATGGCTAAACCAATCCAATCCTGCAGCTGGACGGATGATAGCCTGAATGTGCTCATCCCAATGTCTGGTGCTGGCAGCCGTTTTCTCAATGTTGGCTATACGTTCCCCAAGCCATTAATTAGTATTAATGATAAGCCAATGATCCAATTAGCTGTAGAAAATCTCAATGTACATGCTAATTTTATTTTTGTTGTACGCCGTGATCACTATGAACAGTATAACCTTGAATCCATGCTGAAGATCATTACCCCTGGCTGCAAAATTGTCATCACAGATGGCGTAACGGAAGGGGCTTGCTGCTCAACGTTGCTTGCTGAAAATTATATCGACAATGACAACCCCTTGTTAATTGCCAATTCCGATCAGTTTATCGAATGGGAAAGTGGTGCATTTTTCCATGCAATGAATGCACCTGGTGTTGACGGAGGTATCCTCACCTTTGAAAATACCCATCCTAAATGGAGTTATATCCGTTTAGACGAAAATCGCAATGTGAGTGAATTAAAAGAAAAAGAAGTCATCTCGAACCAAGCCACTGTTGGCATCTACTATTGGACAAAAGGAAGTGATTATGTCCGCTATGCCAAACAAATGATTGCTAAGAACATTCGTGTCAATAACGAGTTTTACGTTGCACCTGTTTACAACGAGGCAATAGCGGATGGAAAAATTATTAAACCTTGGGCAGTCGACAAAATGTGGGGCTTAGGCACACCCGAAGATTTGGATTATTTTTTAGCCAATTATCCCATGAACATGGCTAAATCTTGCTGATAATTTCAGGACTTGCTTGTTGAAATTGGCAGAATCGATAGTTTACTATCGATGCAGTTAGTGCATGGCACATGCCCTAACAAAAACAACAACCTACGCTGGACGAGGAATAATACTATGCAGAATTGGGTTTCAATCATACTGATGCAACATCTTGTTTATGCCATTCTACTCATTGTAGCTGGATTTGTCGTAGCCAAAAAGGCCGCTTATACTATCGAAAAATATTCTAATAAGCATTTTTCTAAACACCACGCCGCCCTAATGAAACGGCTGGTATTTTACATCATTGTAATCCTTTTTTTGATCTCTGCGCTACATCATCTCGGTTTTAATTTAACGGTATTACTTGGTGCGGCAGGGGTGTTGTCAGTAGCGGTTGGTTTTGCTTCCCAAACCGCGGCATCCAATTTAATTAGTGGCATTTTTTTGCTTTTTGAAAGACCTTTCTCTGTTGATGACTATATTGAAATTAAGGGCTTCTCCGGGACTGTCGTTGCGATTGATTTACTATCGACAAAAATTAAAACAAACGACAATCGGTTAGTTCGCATTCCCAATGAAACCATGATTAAATCGGAAGTCATTAACTATTATGCTTATAAAACAAGACGCATCGATTTAATCGTTGACATCAGTTATGACGATAATATTGATAAAGCGCGATCGCTTCTGCTTGAGATCGCCAAGCAAGACAATAGCGTTCTTACGGATCCGCCACCCAACGTATGGGTTAATTCGCTAGCCGACTCAGGCATAGAATTAAAATTAATGACCTGGGTAAAAACCAGTGACTACAGTGCAACTAAGAGTGCTTTGCAAGAAGCCATTAAAGTGCAATTTGATAAGCATAAGATTGATATTCCATTTCCCCAAATTACCATTCATCAAGCAGAGGCATAATGGATCCAATCACGCAAGGTTGTTTAGGCTCAGCCTGCGCGCAAGCAATCCTTCACAAACAACCTGCACGAGTGGTGTGGATTTCAAGTGCTATTGCTGCCATGGCACCTGATTTAGATATTTTCATACGCTCACGGAATGAACCATTATTATCGTTACTTTATCATCGTCATTTTACCCACTCAATATTCTTTATTCCCATCGGTGCTATCCTTGTCACCCTCTTCCTCTGTTCCTTTATTCGCCTTTTCAGAGCACATTGGTCTCTCACCTTTTTAGCCTCTTTGATTGGCATAGCAACGCATGGATTATTGGATGCCTGCACCAGTTATGGGACTGTGTTGTATTGGCCTTTTTCTTTAACCCGCGTGAGTTGGGACATCGTTTCAATAATAGACCCCATTGTTACCTTCCCATTAGCCATTGGAACAGCACTTAGCGTTATATTCTTTAAACGACATTATGTCTTGATTGCTATTTTTTGGGTCGGTATCTTTTTGAGTTTTAACACCTACCAACACCACCAAGCTATCCAATTAGCCAGTCAATATTTTCAACAATATGGAAATATCAGTAGGATACGAGCCATTCCAGAGATGGCCAGCTCAACAAAATGGCGAGTTGTCACCTTAATGAATGATACGATTTATACAGCGATAGCGTATGTTCCAATTTGGGGTGCCAATCAATTCAAATTGACTGGGAAGTACCCTCAATTTCAACAAAGCGAACTTCCTAATTTTGTGATTAAATCACCAACGCTCATGCATGATTTCCGAATCTTCGCGTGGTTTACCGATGGGTGGTTAATACGCGTGCCTTCTGAAGGCTTGATTATCGCAGATGCGCGTTATATCTTCTATCAACCGCCTATTGCCCTGTGGGGAATTGGCCTAAATGAAAAGAAATTGCATGTAATAAAACACCGTTTTATCAAATTGGAAAACAAAAAATGACAACTGCATTCTTAGCCACCGGTGATGAAATTGTCCATGGGGATACCTTAAATAGTAATAGTCAAACTATCTCTCAAGCGTTATCGTCTGAAGGTATTCCTCTTGGTTTTCACCTAGCTTGCAGCGACAAAGAAAAAGATTTACTTGCTGCCCTAGAATTCCTTGGACAACATCACAATATCATTATTACCTCAGGCGGCTTAGGTCCAACCAGTGACGACCGAACTCGCTTTGCTGTCGCCCGTTATTTACATTGCGATTTAGTTGAACACCCAAATGCCGTTGCACATATCGAAGCCTTGTTAAAACAATCGAATTTAAACTTAAAAGAGGAAAACGCCCAACAAGCGATGTTTCCCAAAGAAGCCATATTACTGGATAACCCGAATGGCACGGCCATGGGTTGTATTATCCCGTCGATTAATCATTTGCCAACGATTATTTGCCTTCCGGGACCACCCCGAGAATGCATGCCCATGATGATTGAACAAGTTCTTCCTTACCTAACGAATCAAGCTAAGTCTGTTAAAGTTATCAAACGATGGATGATCTATGGCCAACCCGAAAGCCGGATTGCCCATATCCTTGATGAGAGTTTACGCGATTTTGATTGTGTCACAGGCTACCGAATGGACACACCTTACGTCGAATTTAAAGTAAAAATGAAGCCAGAAGATGAAAAGATGATTGTCGACATCGTTAAACCCATCATCCAACCATTTTTGCTCAGTGACGATACCGAAAAAGCATCTGACAAACTTCGTTCGCAAATAAGCCGGTTACCCTCTCCGATTACCATCCTTGATGAAGTGACAGGTGGGTTGCTGCAAAATTTAGTGCAAACCCCAGAGACTATCGACAAAGTCCACTTTCTTCCCAATCATGAAGCAATGATCGTCTTTCACTTAAAAGGATTTGATGAGTACTGGCACCCAAAATCCCCCCATTCTGAGACCACAAACTGTGTTATTGATTATCAAAGTCATGAACACCAGGGTAGTGAGAGCCATTCGCTCCCCCTGCGTAGAAAAGCCTATGCGCCGCTATATGTCACGGAGTGGCTCAGTTTCCGCTTGCTTCATCTCATCAATCAACTGCATTAAGTGATAACTGAGCTTTTCCGTCCCAAATTTAGTAAGGGCTGAAATGGCGAATACGGGACCTTGCCAATTCAGTGCTTTGACGATGTCATCAATCTTCTGCTGCCTAGCTTGTTCATCTTCGATGAGATCAACCTTGTTAAGCACTAAGATGCATGGCTTATCAGTTAAGGATTTATCGTAGTTTGTGAGCTCGTTGGTAATTTCATTGGCATTTTTGATGGGATCGGAACCATCAATTGGATTAATATCAATGACGTGTAGTAACACGGATGTTCGCGAGAGATGTTTTAAAAAGCGGTGGCCTAAACCCGCGCCTTCAGATGCCCCTTCGATAAGGCCTGGAATATCCGCCATCACAAAGCTTTTATAATTTGAAACACGGACAACGCCCAAGTTCGGATATAAGGTCGTAAATGGGTAATCAGCTACTTTGGGTTTGGCTGCTGAAACAGCTCGAATTAGGGTTGA
The DNA here is from genome assembly GCF_964199965.1 of Legionella sp. W05-934-2. Taxonomy (NCBI): domain Bacteria; kingdom Pseudomonadati; phylum Pseudomonadota; class Gammaproteobacteria; order Legionellales; family Legionellaceae; genus Legionella; species Legionella sp. W05-934-2. The sequence continues at coordinate 13,842 of NZ_CAXMZT010000007.1, forward strand.
CTTGCCGGCATTAGGTAACCCCAATAATCCAACATCTGCCAGTACTCGAAGTTCAAGTTTTAAATGACGCCGGTCACCTTGCGAACCAGGGGTTGTTTGTCTAGGGGCACGGTTTACGCTGCTCTTAAAGCGGGTATTCCCGAGTCCATGAAAGCCACCTTGGGCAACTAACAGCATTTTATCAGCCTCATTGACATCGCCTATCATCTCACCCGAATCAACATCATAAACTATCGTTCCAACGGGGACATCAATGATTAGGTCGTCGCCTTTTTTTCCAGTACAGTTACTGCCCATCCCATGCTGACCATTGTCAGCCTGATATTGACGCTGATAACGAAAGTCCACGAGTGTATTGATATTGGCATTGCCGCGCAAAAAGACAGACCCACCATCACCCCCGTCACCCCCATCAGGCCCCCCTTTAGGGACAAATTTTTCGCGACGAAAACTAAGGCAGCCGTTACCGCCATTACCCGCATTGACTTTAATTAGTGCTTCATCGACAAATTTCATAGTGATTAAACAAGATTAGGTTAGGTCGGAAATAGAGACAGTCGGTTGTTTCATATGACAATTGCAAGATCCAATAACACGTAAAACAACCCACATAAACAACAAATCACCCGTCTTTGAATTATCCTATCAAACGGGTGATCCGTATCGCTAAACTAAAGTGTGGTGATTAATGCGCAGTTTCTTCGGCTTGTATCTCAACGTATTTACGCTTTGGATAGCCCTTTTCGACAAACTTTACTTTGCCAGAAACTAACGCATATAACGTGAAATCCCGGCCACAGCCAACACCTGAACCAGCATGAAACTTAGTGCCACGCTGTCTTACTAAAATCTCACCGGCCGAAACCAATTGATCACCATAACGCTTCACACCCAGATACTTAGGATTGGAATCGCGTCCATTACGGGTACTACCACCCGCTTTTTTGTGTGCCATGGGTATCCCCTCTTATTCGTTAATAGCTGTAATCTTAACTTGTGTATAATTTTGTCGATGGCCCATTTGTTTCATATGGTGCTTACGACGACGAAATTTGATGATCTTTACTTTCTTATGACGGCCATGATCAACGACTTCTGCTTTCACACGGGCTTTTTCTAAAATAGGCTGGCCACACGATACTTTGTCGCCTTTCACTACCATCAAAACCTGATCAAAAGTCACTTCTTTACCCACTTCAGCAGGCAACGTTTCCACTTTAAGCAAATCCCCTTCTTTCACTCGGTATTGCTTGCCGCCTGTTTTAATGACCGCATACATATTCATTTCTCCAACTGACATAACGTCATACAAAGTTCAACAAAGGTGCATATTCTATGAAATTTATCGCAAGACTTCAAGTTCAATTTAAATTATTGTATACTTAAGCGCTTTTTCACTTATGTGAAGTACTCGTTAGCATGACTAAACGATAGGTTAACACGCTATTTTGCGGGATTCATAGCCTTTCGAGAACATGATAACATTTTATAAACTTGTTGTTTGTTTGGTCGCGAACAAACACCCATTGTGGGAGATGTATCAATGTCTGTAATTCAACTTGAAGCAGAAGCTCGAGAAGACATGGGGAAAGGTGCGAGCCGCCGCCTACGTCGAATAGAAGGAAAAGTACCTGCTATTGTCTATGGTGGTAGTAAAGAGCCAATATCCATTACGTTAAAACATAATAAACTCGTCAAGGCACTTGAAAATGAAGCCATCTACTCGAGCGTGATTGATTTGGCATTAGGTAAAAAGAAAGAGCATGTGATTATCAAATCCATGCAACGCCATCCATATAGACCCATTATTATGCATGTTGACTTCCAACGCGTAACTGGATCGGATGTCATTGTTAAGCAAATTCCAATTCACTATACGAATGAAGAACAATGTAAGGGCGTTAAAGCAGGTGGTGTCTTATTCCACACCATGACCCAATTAGAAATTCGCTGCAAGGTTAAAGATCTGCCTGAGTTTATCGAAATTGACGTCGCTAATTTGGAAAAAGATCATGTCCTCCACTTGTCCGACATTAAATTGCCGAAAGGGGTAGAGCTGGCGGTGGAAATTGGCGAAGATGGATCGCATAACTTACCTGTTGTTTCTGTTCACCAGCCTCATATGGCAGAAGTTGAAACGGAAGCACCTGAAACAGCCGCAGATGAAGTACCTGCTAAAGAAATGAAAGGTGAACAAGCCAAATCAGATGAAGGTGAAAAGGAAGAAAAAGGCGAGGAATAAACTCGATGTAAGAACCTCACGAAGCTCTTTGGGGCTTGTGCTTTCATGTTGGTCGGGTCTAGGCCCGACCTTTTTTTAGCGATTAATGAAAATTTCACACCAGACCACGCCCTAGGGTCATAATTTCTAAATACTATGAATAACGTCACCATCAGACTCATTATTGGATTACGTAATCCTGGACCAGCCTACGAACAGACAAGGCATAACGCTGGCGCCTGGTTTGTGGAAAGAGTACAAAAGCAATTTGGTCATGGGTTTGTTGTTGATAAGAAACACCAAACTCAAATGAGTGAGTGTCGCATTGACGGGCAAACGTTTATTGCTATGATGCCTACAGGTTTCATGAACCATAGTGGCCGTTCGACCCTATCCGTTGCCCAGTACTATAAAATAGCACCTCAAGAAATATTAGTTGCCCATGATGAACTCGATTTAGATCCGGGTCGAGTTAAGCTTAAAACCGGTGGAGGACATGGTGGACACAATGGCTTGAGGGATATCATCAGCCAACTAGGCAGTGCAGATTTTCATCGACTGCGAATTGGCATTGGTCATCCAGGCCATAAAGATATGGTGACACCTTATGTATTAAGCCAACCTTCATCAACCGATAAAAGGTTGATTTATGACGCGCTTGAAAGAAGTATTCCTGCGATGTCCCTGATTATCAAAGGGGATATGGCTAAAGCAATGACCATGATTAATAGTTAGAGGATGAGGATATGGGTTTTAAATGTGGCATCGTTGGGTTGCCAAATGTGGGCAAATCAACACTATTTAATGCACTAACCAAAGCAGGTATTGAGGCAGCCAACTTTCCTTTCTGCACCATCGAGCCCAATGTCGGCATGGTTACTGTACCAGACCCACGTCTTGATGACTTAAGTGAGATTGTCAAGCCAAAGCAAACCTTAGCCACAACCATGCAATTTGTTGATATTGCGGGCCTAGTCAAAGGTGCCTCCAAAGGGGAGGGATTAGGCAATCAGTTTTTAGCAAACATTCGCGAAACAGATGCTATCGCGCACGTGGTACGTTGCTTTGAAAATGATAATATCGTTCATGTCGACGGAAAAGTCGATCCGATCAATGATATCGAAGTGATCAACACGGAACTTGCGCTCGCTGATATGGAAACACTCGACAAAGCGATAATCAAAGCTTCCAAAAATGCCAAATCGGGTAACAAGGAAGCTATCTTTGAGAAATCCGTCTTGGAAAAGGCAAAGGCTCACGTTGATGCGGGCAACCAAATGAGAACACTCGCGCTCGACGAGCAAGAAGCATTGGTGATTAAGAGGCTGTTTTTACTCACCAATAAGCCTGTATTATATATTGCCAACGTCAATGAGGATGGATTTAGCAACAATCCCTTATTGGATAAAGTCACTGAACTAGCCAACAAAGAGGGAGCATCCATTGTCAGTTTATCAGCCGCTATTGAATCAGAACTCATCGATTTAGACCCCGATGATCAAAAAGCCTTCCTGCAAGAGTTAGGCTTAGAAGAACCGGGTTTAAATCGACTTATTCGTGCAGGCTATGAATTATTAGGATTGCAAACCTACTTCACCGCAGGCGTCAAAGAAGTGCGCGCATGGACTTTCCATAAAGGAGATACAGCGCCCCAAGCTGCTGGCGTCATTCACTCTGATTTTGAAAAAGGCTTCATTCGCGCTGAAGTCATAGCCTACGCAGATTTTATCCAATATAAAGGAGAGCAAGGGGCAAAAGAAGCGGGAAAATTGCGCGTTGAAGGAAAAGATTACATTGTCCAAGATGGCGATGTCATGCACTTTCGCTTTAATGTGTAGGTATCAAGGGCTTTTAGGGACGCAGAGAATAATTCCTTTCATACGTGAACGTTTGCGTTACCGTCTGCGTTTCCGAAATAGTTTGGCTCCAACAATAAAACCCTATTAATGACATGATACCAACCATCTTTATGAATTTTTCCTATAATGCCTGAAACCAATTATTCATTCCCTTCTAACTTTTATTCATTAAACTTTTTGTAAGGCATGAATCGAATCGGTAACGCAAACGTTCACGCATAAGTCATTTATACTCATTCATAGCGCCTGTGGTGTAACCATTAACCTCTTTATTTTCTATATGAAACACCGCATAATGACGGATAAGATTTTAATAGGCACTACTTACTAAAGGGAAATTATGAGCCACTCTTTCATTTCAGCAATTGTTATTATCATCGGCTATCTGTTTGGTTCTATCTGTTCTGCTGTCATTGTAAGCCGCGCATTTCACTTGCCCGACCCACGCAGCGAGGGCTCAAAAAACCCAGGTGCAACCAATGTATTGCGACTCAGTGGTAAAAAATATGCATCCATGGTGATGGCCGCTGATGTTCTAAAAGGCACCATACCCGTTTTATTTGCGAAACTGATGCCTGTGTCAGAATTAGTTATCACCTATACTTGCCTTGCAGCTGTTCTTGGCCATATGTTTCCAATATTTTTCGGATTTAGGGGCGGTAAAGGGGTCGCAACCGCAATTGGTGGCTTATTGGGACTTCAGTTCATTCTTGGCGTGATGGTCATAGCCGTATGGATTATAGTCGCTAATTTTACTCGTTACGCATCACTTGCCTCGATTTTATCAATGACCGCCATGCCCTTATTAGCTCTGTGGACTACTGAAAACGTTGCTTTATTTATGCCACTATTTTTTATCACCATGTTTATCTACTATAAGCATCGTGATAATATCACTCGCCTGATGGATGGTGAAGAATCAAAACTATCGATTGGTAAAATTTTTCCCTCCAAACTAGCGGAACAACCTATAGCAACCGCTGACATCAAGACATCGGTAAAAACCAGTAAACAAGCTACTAGAAAGACTAGCAAAAAGGCAAGTGCCTCACCTGTTAAACAAAGCAAATCCAAGGATGCCAGCCCAAAAACAACAAAAACAACAAAAGCAACAAAAGCAACAAAAGTAACAAAAGTAACAAAAGATGATAAAAAGTAGCATAGCTCGGGTAAAATACATGAATGATCACGGGTATATTTTTGTCCTATCTAAATAAAATAGACGCTTACACTTGACATACTTCGCGATATTGGGCAAAATTCTGACCTTTTAGAATGATATGATTTTGGAGTAATCTCTGTGGCAAACATCAAATCCGCTATTAAACGCGCTCGACAAAGTGAAAAACGACGTCAACAAAATGCCAGTGCTCGGTCCTTTTATCGCACTTATGTTAAAAAGGTGATCAAGGCGATTGCATCTGGTAATCATGAAGAAGCCCGCGCAGCTTTCGCTGAAGTGCAACCTGTTTTAGATAAAGCGGCAGGTAAAGGCATTATCCATAAAAACAAAGCGGCCCGTTTAAAAAGCCGATTGAATGCTCGCGTTAAAGCGATGAAGGCATAATAAGCTTACTATTGTTTCTAAAATCATAACATGGTGCACCGTAAAAACGGTGCACCTTAGTATCACTCCCCAGGTTTTCCTCCCTTAATTTATCTAATATAAAAGGGTTGATCCTTTTTCAAAATATGCGATACTCATGCTCGAAGTTTCAATGGAAGAGACCAAGATGTATAACTTATTGTATTTAATTGCTTTAATATTTAGTTTCTCAGGATTTGTTTCAGCCCACGCCTGTGATGGCAGCCAGTTGTCACCTTGTATCGTCGTTGATAATAATAGCCCTAATGCCCCAATAAAATCGTATCGAAGTGCTTTAATCCTTAAAGAACAACCTGACATCCACCCTTTACGCGCCTCCGGCAGTGAATCGCCGACACAATTTGGCTGGGAGGAAATTGTCACAAAAATTCAATCTCAAAATACGCCGATTAAGCAAGTTTGGGTACTTGACCTGCGACAAGAATCCCATCTGTATGTGAATGGAGTCAATATCACCCATGCTAGTAAATACAACTGGATTAATGCCGGGCTGTCAAAAAATGCAATACTGGATAAAGAAGATGCCTGGATGAAGTCGCTCAGCCAATCCTCCACCCTAGAAAATGCCATGGATTCACAGCAATTTCAGGAAGAGCAATACGATAAAGGTGTCGAAATTCCGATTCAAACCATTCAGCTTGAAGAGACCCTGGTTCAGAGTCTTTCTTTAAAATATGAGCGGATGCCAATACAAGACCATTGCAGGCCAGATGACGAAGTGGTCGATGCGTTAATCGATTTCTTTGCTAACATCCGTCCGGATGATTGGGTTCATTTGCATTGCCGTGGCGGAAAAGGGCGAACAACGACAGTCTTAGCAATGTACGACATGCTCCTGAATGCCAATCAATTGAGTTTTGATGATATTATTACTCGACAAAAATCGATACCACCCTACTATGATCTCGAATTCACCAATAAAGGAATCCCCGAGCTCACGCCCTATTACAAAGAGCGCTTAGCGTTTCTGCATCAATTTTACTTATACACCCAAGACCGTCTAGCAGGGTACCCGGGCAAATGGACAGACTGGTTAGCTATAGAAAACAAGCGACCTGATTAAAATCAGTGTCTAAGTAATGAGCAAATCATTACTTAGACAAATTCTCACCCAGCAATTTATCCCAATATTAAAGGGCTACCGTTTGAGTTTGGCTGGAATCATCGGTTTTTCGATTGATACACTCTTTCAATGTGTTCACGCCCGCACCCACCGTATCAACCAAATTAATAAATGGGCTTGCGATGGCAAGCGATAGAATTTGTAGAACCGTTACCCAGTTATCAAAACTCTCATGGATACTGCTCCCTGCACTTGTAAAATTCATCGTCATGGCATAATAAGCGGCACCAAGCAAACTGGCACTGCCAATGACGATGAACAAACTGGATAGCAACGCTAAAACAAAGGGCGCCCCAACAACGGATGCCACTCTAAACGCAGCATCTGAATACGAGTTAAAGGGCTTAAAAAACGTGACTTGATTACGAACGGGGCCTTCCCACTTATTTAAAAGCTCAGCGCTAATCCCTGCAAATTTATCCATTACATCTAATACATCCATTATTTACACCTCATTTAAACATAAACTGACTTAGGCAAGAATTGCACAGATTAATAAAAAATGAAGTAATAATCAAATGGAATTTTCAAGTTTACGTCTTTGTAGAATAAAAAGGGTGCATATTGCACCCTTTTTGCCATATATTTCGTTAGCCTTTTACATTTTGATCAAGCTTACTTATTTGATCATATGCCTTACGGGCAGGGGTATATCTTGGATGTTGCTGAATGAGTTTTTCCAGAATCATGGTTGATTCAAGGCCTTCTCCTTGATGCCACTTGTTTAGGGCATCCATATACAACTCACCAGCACTTGTTTTGTCATTTAGTACAGTATTATTGATGATTACTGGATGGACATAACTGCTGTTTTGCAAATAAAAGCCATCAAGAAGATAGAGCATCTTATCCGCATAATTGTAACCATTCTCCTGAGAAAGCTTTAACCATTTTTGAGCCGATTTCGCTTGCTCTTCCGAAGGGTGACCACTCATATCTAACATGGCCAATTGGTATTGGGCAAAGGCATTGTTATTTTTGGCTAGCTGCTCATAAATACTCCTCGCTTTATCCATGTCTGCCTGACCAGTCAAGCCATATTGATAAATACGGGCTAATGCCAAGCTCGCCTTATCATTACCCTGCTTTGCTGCTTGACGATAATAGTTGACCGCTTGATTCATATCAACGTCGGTTAACACGCCCGTCTCAGCAAATAATCCCATTTGATACAGCGCATCTTTATGTTTGAGATCAGCCGCTTGTTTAAACAAAGTCAATGCTTTGGATTGTCCACCATTCGCCTGTCCTGTCCAATGAAGTCTGGCTAATAATGCAATCGCATCGGGTTGACCCTGTTCAGCCGCCTCTTCATACCAAAAAACAGCTTTTTCCATGTCGATAGGGCGATCTTTACCAATTTGATAGGCAAGTCCAAGATTGTAGTAAGCAAGTGGCAACTTCGCCTCTGCAGCTATCTGATAGGATTTGACAGCCTGTTTATAACGGTTCATAAATGTATCTAAGACAAACCCTCGCGCTAGGGCGGCTTGGGGCAATTTATTCTCGGCTTTTCCATACCAATATTGTGCTTTTTGATAGTCTGGGTACTTGCCAATATCCCCTTGCTGATAAAGTTTTGCTAATAAAAATTGGCCAATTGGATGTCCTTGTTGCGCTGATTTTGTATACCACTCACTAGCAAGTTGGCGATTTTGTTCCCCCAATAAACCTTCATCATAGATATAGCCTAACTTCATTTGAGCAGTTGCATCCCCTTTTTCAGCAAATTGCTGATAGACTGTCATGGCATCTTTTGTTTTTTCAACGTCATTGGGTTGTGCCAAGTAGTAATCAGCAAGGAGCATACCAGCACGGGCATTCTCACTATTAACCGCTTTTTGCAACTCAAACATGAATGGTTTATTTTGCTTTTGGTACAAGATAGCTAAATTTAAATCTGCATATGAAAACCCTTGTTCTGCGGCTTGTTTGAGTAAATTTTCAGCGTCAGTCTCATCTTTATCGATTGACTCACCTGTCAGCTTTTTACTGCCCACAATAAATAATTTAACCGCTGATGGATCTGCCTTTTCATACCAGTTTATCGCTTCTGAAGGATCTTGTTTCGTGCCGATGCCCCGATCATATAGCATCCCTAGCAATAAGGCTGCCTGTTTATCCCCTTCATCCACTAATTTACTGGCCATTTTAAAGGCACGTAGCTGATCGGACGGGTTTTCACTCACCGCATCATAGTAGGCCATTGGCAGATACGCTTCCGCAACTCCTTTAGCTGCAGCGCCTTTATATAATGATTTGACGAGTTTTTCTCGGTTTTGCTTCGCAAGGGTACTTAATCCCTGGTTATGTTGACGAACCAGCAAGTTAGCCAACTCATATTGAGCAGGCCCATACTGATTGGCAGCAGATAAATAATACATATTTATAGACCGACTCTGATCCGGTTCGATCACTTGTAGGCCATCTTTATCACTATAGCCATATCGATAGATATTGGCCAAAGCATATTGTGCATAGGCATTGCCTTTAAACGCAGCATCCGTCATCCAACTCAGTCCTTTTTCGTAATCGACTGGATCGGTTTTCCCTTCTAAGTATAAAATACCAAGGTTGTATTCTGCTCGAACATCACGTTGCAATGCTGCTAATTGATAATACACAATCGCTTGGGCTGAATCTTGTTTGACTCCCATGCCGTAATGATACAATTGCCCCAATTCAAATTGCGCGTCTGAGTTACCTAGAATGGCCTGATTATACAACCGATAGACCGCTGCACGTAGGTTAGCATTTCGCTCCCATCCCAGAGTCAGTTGTTCTAAATAATCCACCTCTTTAGTCGGATCAGGATTTAGAAAGACAGGCTTGGTATTCACCATTGAGGCTTGCTCTGCTGGCTCAAGAATTAACATATCTTCTTTGAGTAATTCTTCGATATTACCATCCAATGAATAACGCGCTAAACGCCATTCTTTATTATGATTTTTAGTCAACATTTGAGCTAAATAATCATAATAAAACTGCAAGGGAACATCATTTGCTTTGACAAATTCAAATTGAGGTGAGAACAAATCGCTACGCTTAAACTGAGTCATTTTAGGATAAGGGTTGTAACGATTTTCTTGAAGAAATTGTTTATTTTGCCATTGTTGTAAAATGCCGCCTAAATAATAGGTTGTGTCCTCAAACGTTTCAGCAGAATTATTTGAAACAAAATGAATGACATTCATTTCGGCCCGTCGTTTGTCTACCTCTTTTTCACTTTGCTCTGCTTTCGCTTTCCACACAGCCGCTTCTTTCTCATTAACAGCCACCCCTTGCCCTTCTTGATACATTTGTGCCAAAGCTTGTTGAGCAACCACCGATCCTTTTTTCGCGGCTTTTAGCATCCATTCATAGGCTTGATTTAAATCATGGTTGCTGCTTTTAGGGTCTTGGTATTGCTTCGCTAATGCGACCATCGCAGAAACATTACCTTCTTCAGCCGCTTTTTCATACCATGCTTTCGCAACACTGTCCCGACTTTCTTTTGTCGCTAATTCCGCAAGTTTTACCATCGCTGGGGTGAAATTTTGTTCCGCTGCTTTGGCAATTAAATCAATCCCTTTTGCACGGTCTTTTTTAATATTCTGACCGTTAAGATATAATAAACCGAGTTTATATTGCGCATTGGGAAATTTCTGTTTGGCCGATTTTTTTAACCAAACTACCCCCATTTTTCGGGTGCTGTGATGCCGGCCTTCTAAAAAATCTCGCGCAAGTGCATATTGTCCAATGGGATCACCTGATTTAGCAGCTTGTACAGCATATCGCCTGGATTTATCTGGGTTTTTCTCAACTCCATATCCATAAAGGTAAGCTGCCATGACATAATCTCTGGCATGAGTGTCTCCTGCTTCCGCTAAATTTTTGAACCAGGTCATCGCTTCTTTAGGGTTTTGATTGACGGTTAACTCAAAGCGTGCCATAAACTGCTGGGCTAGCCAGTCACCTTGCTTGGCAGCTTGTTTGATATGCTCAATAGCCAGAAGATTGTTTTTCAAAACACCGTATCCATAGAGCTGCATTTTACCTAGGGCAAAATTGCTACTAGGACTTTTTTGTGCTTGTTCCATTAATTGTTGACCGGCTTTATCAAACTGGCCAAGCTGATAATCTTGCAAACCGGAAGTGGCATAGGAACCCACACTCATTGTTAGTGTGGTCACACTTAACCATGTTTTGAAATTTGTCATGGCAATTCCCCTGATTTATTCTTATCCATTTTTCTACTTTATTGGGCAGGTATGATGCCATAATACACCACTGACCGCAGTGCACCATTGCGAGAACTACTGCCCACTATCCAATAATTGCCTCGATTATTGAGACCAAATTTTACATTATTAAATTCGCATACGGTAATCGCATCCGCGCAATCGACCAATTCCCCATATTTTTTACCCGCATTTTTGACTGAGCAGGCAAATTTCATGCTGACTTCATTAATAGATAATACTGCCCATTGGTTAGGGTAAATGAGGTGATTTAAAAACATAGAGCGCGCTGATTCATCCTTTCTCAATTGATATAAAGTCAATTTTTGACCCAATTTATTATGGATAAAATACATTGAATTTCGTTCGCCAACTGCGCCTGGCTTTAAATGCAGCAATCGCATGTCAAATTCATAACCCACATCACGACACCCTAATGGATTGGTGTTATCGTCTTTTTTTTCTGCCTTTGCTATTGTAGAGACAGCCAATAGCGCCATGAAACTAATTAGTAAAACACGGATTTTATTCATAGTATTCTCACTGTGTTACTGGACGAATCGTTACTTTAGTTCCTAAATGGTCATTGCCTTCGTTGGATAAATCAACAAAATAATGATTCATCCATTTAGCATCTCGAGTGAACATACGCACACAACCATGACTCGCTCTGTATCCTGGGATATCATGAGATCCATGCATTGCAAACCCTTTATGGAAATACATACAATAAGGCATCTTCGCGCCACCCCGGCCAATGGGAAAAACACCGGATTTACAATGCTCATTCTCCTTGCTGAAAAATCGGAAAATACCCGTCATGGTTAAACACGTTTTACTACTGTTATCAGAGCATCGATTACTTCCTGACGCAATTGGGCCCCAATGAACCATATTGCCATTTTTATCATAGGCTACCCAAGCGAGTTTATCTTGGTCTACGATAACTTGCTTCTCACCCTCTGATTTGATTTTAAGTGGGAAAGGAGCAACGTCAAATAAGGTTAAATATTTAAGGTTTTTGGGGACAACGATTGTTTTCCCACCCCATAAATAATTATAAGTACGATTAAGGCGCTGAACGATGTCGCGCTGCTTTGGATCAGGGAACATTTTTTCCCAGCTCCCACTTGCCTTAATACACTCAAATTGCGGATATTTACACAACTCCTGCCCATAATACTTGACCGCAAAACTCGATGTTGCGGTTATAGTCATTATGCTGAAAAGTATGAGACATTTTTTCATTTGAGGAATCCCTTTTTTTAGTCTTCTTATATTTAATCTATAGCATAATTTTCAGAAAAAAGATCGCATCAAGATTTTAATTTTCTCTGTTCCTAAAGTACAATAAGGTCAAATCGACCATATTAGACGGCCATGTCAGACACCTTATCTTTGTTATCCGCCCAAATTGATACCACTGTTGGCGCTATCGAACAAAATAAACAACAGATTGTTGAAATTATAAAAAAATATCAAGCAAACCATGACCTAATTGTTTTCCCTGAATTATGCCTTTGTGGGTATCCAGCAGAAGATTTATTACTTCGACCAACGTTCATCCAAGCCACAGAAAAGGCCTTGAATGAAATTATCCCCGTCGTTAAATCGTCCTATGTCATCATTGGTTTTCCTAGAATGGTCGATGGGAAGCTTTATAACAGTGCGGCATTATTGCATGATGGAAAATGCGTTGCTTTTTATGATAAGCAGCGTTTGCCCAACTATGGCGTTTTTGACGAACAGCGCTACTTTCATCCTGGCACTCATCCTGCTCTCCAATGGACAATCAAAGGGCATCACTTCACCCTCGCCATTTGTGAAGATATTTGGGACGACAGGGTCATCACCCCGGATATTGCTAAAACAACGGATCATCTCATTTGTATCAATGCCTCACCTTTTCACCTAAACAAACAAGCTCAACGATATGAGTTAGGCCACCGCTATGCTCAATTAGGGATGAATCTAATCTATACCAACTTGGTGGGTGGTCAGGATGAGTTGATTTTTGATGGCTGCTCATTTATCTGGGATTCACACAATCAGCTAGTTTGCCAGCAACCTGCTTTCGCCACCTGCTGTGACAGCATCGTTTTACAAAAAAAATCCGCTAAAGGCCTGATATCCGAATTACCCGAAGGGGATGCTTTGTTATATCAAGCCCTTTGTTCAGGCTTGGCAGCCTACGTGAATAAAAACAAATTCCCCGGCGTTGTGCTCGGACTTTCAGGGGGGATCGACTCGGCCTTAACCTTAGCGATCGCCGCAGATGCCCTTGGACCAGAAAGAGTAATCGCCGTTTCGATGCCATCTCGCTATACCGCCACCATCAGTAATGAAGATGCACATCAACAGATAATGGCCATGGGCGTCAACCACCAAGTTTTTGATATTGAGCCCACATTCAAAGCGCTATTATCCACCATGATGCCAGCGATGAAACCAAATATCTTAGACATTGCTAAAGAAAACTGTCAGGCTAGAATTCGATGTGTGATGTTAATGGCTTTATCCAACCAAACGGGGCATATGCTTCTTAGTACCAGTAATAAAAGTGAATCAGCCGTTGGCTACACCACGATTTATGGCGATATGAGTGGTGGTTTTGCTATTTTGAAAGACGTCTTAAAAACGGAAGTCTATCGCTTAGCCAGTTATCGCAATCAAATAAGCCCTGTCATCCCAGAAAGAGTTATTTCCCGCCCGCCATCCGCGGAGCTAGCACCCAATCAATACGATCAGCTAAGCTTGCCTGAATATGATATCTTGGATGGCATTATTCGGCTGTATATGGAAGGGTTAAAAGACACCGATGAAATCATCGCCTCAGGGTATAACGCGAATACAGTTCACCGAGTCATTGGCATGATACGCAATAATGAATATAAACGCCGACAAGCGCCCCCAGGCATCAAAGTCAGTCAGCGGGCTTTCGATCGCGACTGGCGGTACCCGCTAACCAATGGCTTTTACTAAGAAACATGATGCCCAACTTTTCGCGGAACCATACAGACCCAAGTCCGGGCCTGCCGCCTTAAATTTATAATCCATCATGTCAAAAGTACGTTGGAGTAATTGTGATGATAACCTTAATCCCTCATAATTCTGATTAGATCCGCCTCTTTGAAGACGAGAAGAATCGGTTGTTAGATATAGACGTGAATAACATCGTTATCATAGAACATATTGGAAGTACTGCTATTCCAGGTATTCATGCCAAACCTGTCATCGATATTTTAATTGCTGTTAGAAACTTGTCTGAATTTACTGAAAAGGAGATTCATAAAATTGAATCTCTAGGATATCGATATAACCCAAAATTCGAAACTCTCCTTCCTAATAGACGTTATTTTCAAAAAGAAGACATAAATGGTGTACGTACCTACCAAATACATATGGTTCAATACCCTTCTCCATGGTATGAGCAACCGATTTTGTTTAGAAATTATTTGCGATCCTACGAGAATAGTTCTCGAGAATACGAGCAATTGAAATTTGAGTTGGCGCAAAAATTTGACAACACAATTGATTATGCAAATGGGAAGAATGATTTTTGTCTTAAAATTATGAAGTTAGCTTTTAACGATCCTAAAATTAATAAGCCATTTATAGAAACTCACAATCTCGTGGCGTTCATACCCCAGATAGTATGCCATCCTGACTATGCTCATATGTTGGCCAATCCAGAATTTATAGAAAATTATGGCGTCGCTTATACCGAAGCGCAAGCATTACAGAGATTACAATCCGACATTGAACATTATAACCAATTTGGTTTTGCTCCTTGGGCGTGGTATCACAAAGAAACAAAAAGGTATATGGGCAGAGGCGGCTTTAAAACTTTTACCTTAAATGACCATAAGGAAATTGAGTTAACTTATCAGATAGATAGAAAATTTTGGAATCAGGGCTTTGCAAGTGAAATGGGTTTATCCTCAGTCGATTTTGCATTTAATACAATGCAATGGAAAGATATTGTTTGTTTTGCAGCATTTGATAATTTAGTATCTCTGCAAGTTATGCAAAAATTAGGATTTAAATTTGAGAGGGATTTTATTCATGCGGGCATTACTCATAAATTACATCGATTGGTAGCAAACCAAAACAGTTGAACAATTTAATTAAATTTAAAAAGTCATTCATAGCTTGGAAAGGTGATCTGATATGTCTAACACAGTCTTATTAAAACGTATTTGGCAATCCGTTTATGACCCAAATTTAGATTTGCGCTCAGTAATAAAACAATATTTTCATCCCCAATATGAGCAATGTATCAATGGGGTCATCATGAATGTTGATGATTATATTGACCACGTTATAGAACAAAAACAGAATATGCAAATTGATAGCATTGACTATAAACAGATGATTGAAGCTGGCGATGAGGTATTCGCCTTATATTATCCTAAAGGCTTCAATCGAGAAAATATGCCTGTCGAAGCGGAAGTGATTGCTTATTTTCAATTTAAAGAAAATCAACTGCTAAAAATACACGGGCAAGTCAGGTTGGTTAAAGGAAATTTATCTGATGTGGATATGTAAGGTAAGTAATTACTTTGCAGCCCAGAACACTATCATTTGAAACACACTTTTGGGTTAGCCAAACCTTAGCGCCGTCACATTCAGGATTTGAAATATTGTGAGCATGGCTGGATTGATTAAAATTCATTTGTCGGGTGATTTTTATGTTATATTGAGAACTTTCTTACATCCAATAAGATTTATCAAATAACACCCGCAGATGATAGCTATTTCCCATGCCCAAAACATTGAGCAACGGAATTCGGAATTTCAATTTTACCGATAGGTGCTCCACTTGGCCCGAAGGCCAAGCCAACTGATTCCACGGCTTTTGGATTTTTCTTCTGTTTATTAAAATGGTTTTCAAGTTTTTGGAAAAAGCTTTGCGAATATTTTAATGAAATGTCCGATGGTTTTGGCATTGGTTTTTGCTTAATTTCTGCCGAACTTTTAGACGGGGCCTTAATCCCATGCTTGACTTCCAAGACATCTGTTAATTGTTGTAATGCCGATTTACCAATCATTTTTGCCACAGATGACACTTCATTTGACAATTGATCATCATGACTATCCGCTAACGAGTCACTGCTATTCGCTTTGTTTGGTAGAGAACGCTTAATATCAAGAACCGACTCCAATAACATATCTTTAAGCACATTCAGCGCTTCAGGTGATAATGTGGATTCCGATAAATCGGATTTGCTATAAAATTGCTTCAAACCACTATGTATCAACCGGTGTTTTTTAAGACTACTATCTATCCAATAAAATTGGATAATACTTCCTTTACTTTGGTAGTAGATAGCGAATTTGCCCTCATGTTTTGCCTGGTCATGTGCGGTGTTTAACGTATCAGTGATAACAAGATTGGTCTTTAATCGCGTCATTTCTTCCTGACGCGTTCTTAACGCTTTACGCTCAAGCTCTGCTTCCTTCATGATCCGAATATAGGATGCTTCTTGCTCATCAATGATATTAACCATTTCCTTTTTTAGCGTTTGGATGACAAACTGCTTGAGTTGTTCGTCATTTTCAGCAAAATCAGTACTAATTTCCTTGATTATCCCATTGAATATACCCGTATTCGCTGAAGTGGTAGTCCATCCACCTTTTTGAATGAAATTTCTAAACGCTTGTAATCGGAGTAATGAATCTTTTTCAGATTGTAAGGTTTTAATAAGCGTATCTAGCTCTGGGCCACGGGAGCGAGAGAATGAGGCAATCCAATTCCACCAGCCCCCCTTGCCAAGATAGTTATCTTTTGCCTGAGTCAACCGTTCGACTAGCGCCTCTTGGTTTTGTGGTGAAGAGTTTGAAATAAGTTCAATGAGATTTTGAGCGACATCAAAGAGATGCAGTATTAATTCTGATTTACTATATTTTTTGCTTGGCATCATGCCCTCCCTTTCGCTTTCGATCATACTTTCCCTGAAACCCTTTCTACCAGGTAATCATTTTTTTACACGCACTGTCAAGATCATTCTGATAAATAATAAAAGGGGGCAAGAATCCTAGCGTATTTTAAAACCATTTGAAAGTAATATTTCCAGGACTTAGGATATTTAAAGGTTCTGTCTTGAAAAATATATGGAAGTGGTTAAGATAATATCTTAACCTTTTCACATAGGGTCATCATGAAAAAAATAATAATAATATTTGCCAGTTTTTTTGCCTCAACCATTCATGCCGCCACGCCAATCGATGGCTGGTATGCAAGCGCATTCGGTGGGTACTCATATTTTGAGGGGAATGTGTCCACAAGAGTGGGTGGTCTATTTTTCAACCTCCCCAAATATCGTGATGGCTGGAATGCTGGCGGTCGTTGGGGCTACCAATCTAACCCCATGCGCTATGAACTCGAATATACCTATACCCAAGGCGATACATATAAGTTTAGTATTGGTCCCACTCCTCAAACGGGAGTCACCGGAACAACCAGTGCCTCATTCGGCATGCTTAATGTGTATTATGACTTCCCAGATGTCGTACCTGCCATCGCTCCATTCATTGGCGCAGGCATTGGATATGGCTATGTTACGGCGGAATTAAATAGCACAGGCCCAATTGGAGTAGCTCGCTTCAAACGAACAGATAATGTATTCTCATACCAAGGCACCGTTGGTGGTACGTATAACTTTGCTGAAAATTACGCT
The DNA here is from genome assembly GCF_964199965.1 of Legionella sp. W05-934-2. Lineage (NCBI taxonomy): Bacteria > Pseudomonadati > Pseudomonadota > Gammaproteobacteria > Legionellales > Legionellaceae > Legionella > Legionella sp. W05-934-2. Next base: position 31,551 of record NZ_CAXMZT010000007.1, read on the forward strand.
GTCAATTTAGCTTATCGGTACGTCGGCTCAGACAGTGCGGGTGCTTTTGGTCAACGATATCAAGTGCAAATGGCAACAATCGGTGTGATTTATCGCTTTGAAGGAAATCAATATAAGTAATTAGGAAGAATTATGCGAAAATATGGTGTATTCGTTGGCGCAACTTGCTTAGCAATTAGCAGTGCAGGCATGGCTTTCAATCCAGTAGAAGGATGGTATGGCGGAGGTATTGGATTGGTGAGTTATGTTCCATCCATGAGCTTCTCTGCAGTTAATCCTTTACCCCCACCCACTCAAATAAACAGTCAACTGGATTATCGTATCGGTGGCGGTGGTGGTGGACAAATTGGCTATCGCTGTGCGCCTTGGCGAATAGAAGGAGAAATCATATTCAACATCAATAGCTACTCTAAATTAACCATTAATGGCGTTACTATCAAGCGATTCAACAACAATAACGCCTCTACTACCCCGTTATCCTTAAGGGGTGATACCTATTATGTTGGTGGAATGGTCAACGGATATTATGACTTATACCAAGTCCAATTCTCCCAAGATTCGCAAATTGTTCCCTACATCGGTCTTGGTGGTGGTTATGTCACTGTTAAAAATGAGTTACGTCTTTATTCTTATTCCAACCTAATTCAACCTACCGTTAAAGAGTCCAGCAGCGAGGGCGCAGTCCAGCTCATCATCGGTGGGCAGTATTTTGCAGATGACTTTACATCAGTTGGATTAGATTACAGGTATTTCTCCACACTGGGAAAAGTAGGTAATCGATCAAATGATCGCCTCGCTGTGCACACAGCCAACTTAACCTTAAATTTTGCCTTTGATAGCACAGCGTAATGACTATGATGAATTATCTGATTGCCCCCTCAATTCTGTCGGCCGATCTCGCCAACTTAGCTCATGAAGTGAAATCTGTCATGGATGCTGGGGCAGACATGATCCATTTTGATGTCATGGATAATCATTATGTGCCAAATCTAACGTTTGGCCCAGTTATATGCCAAAGTCTGCGAAACCATTTTCCAAAACTGACGCTTGACGTCCATTTAATGACAAATCCGGTGGATGATTTAATTCACCAATTTGCCAATGCAGGCGCTAATCGTTTAAGCATCCACCCCGATGCAACCATTCACCTCGAACGTAGCCTTGCTTTGATTCAAAGTTATGGCTGCGAAGCAGGAATTGTGTTAAACCCTGCGACTTCGATTGATTGCTTAACTTGGATAGCCCATCGTTTGGACTTTATTTTAGTGATGACAGTTAACCCAGGATTCGGCGGTCAAAGCTTGATTACGAGTGTGCTTGATAAAATTAAGCTCATCCATCAACGTTATCCGCACATTCCGATATGTGTCGACGGCGGCGTCGACGAAAAAAATATTTATCAAATTGGTCTGCTTGGGGCTAGTCAATTTGTCGCAGGCTCTGCTATATTCAAAAGTAACGATTATTCTGCAACCATCGAAAGGATGCGTAGTGAATTGGCAAAGCTTTCTAATCAAACATCAACAGATAAGCGTTAAACGCTCTATTGCTGCTATTTGTTTGCTTTTTTTTATGGGCATTGTTGACGCCGCCTCCTCGCCGACACCCGCGGAGAAAATCAGCCGATTCGAACAATATCAGCGATTAAAAGATCATCTCCCCGATACCATGAATGATGAGCTGTTATTTTTTATCAATGACAGTAGGCCACTCAGTGTTAAATTACGAAGAGCATGGTTAGTCAAGCTTGCGGAAAAAAGAGACTGGGAGCAATACCTAAAATTTTATCAATCAGACCTTAACAGCACAACGTTGCAGTGCTATGCCGCGTTTGCTCAATTAAAAACAGGGAATGTGAATACTGCATTTGTAATCGCCAAGCCACTCTGGCTAGTTGGTCAATCCCAAGCAAAAGCGTGTGACGCAGTATTTGCTGAACTAACGAAACAAGACTTAATCAATAATGATTTGATAGAGGAACGGATTAGACTTGCGCTTGACAAAAGAAATATCCATTTAGCCCGATACTTACTAAAACAGCTTAAGCCCCCGCGAACAGAAGATTCTGAATTACTTTTCAAGATTTATCAATCGCCACAATCCATTAAGCATCTCAAAAAAGATAGCTTACATGACGAATTCTATCTCTATGGATTAAAACGCCTTGTTTCGAGACACATGGATGTTGCTATTCATTTATGGCGCCAAGGAAAAAGTCGCAAGTTGTTAACTGAGAAGCAACAGCAAGCATTCCTTGCCCACGTTGCGTTGTATAAAGCCATTCGCGATCATCAAGATGCTGAGCAATGGTTTAAAATGGTAAACCCTGAATCCTACAATGATGTGCTTTTAGATTGGCAAATCAGGCATGCTTTAAAACATAAACACTGGCAAAATGTCCTCAAGTTATTGAAACATGTGGAAGAACCAGAATCCCCAAGTTGGCAGTACTGGCAAGCTCGTGCTTTGAAAGGGTTGGATAAAAATGAAGAGGCAAATAAGATCTTTGTAAAACTTGCAAAAAACAGACATTACTATGGATTTTTAGCAAGTATCCAGATTAAACAACCTTTCCAATTTGAATCGGGAAAGCCTCTCAAAAACATCAATATATTAATGCCTTATAAATCAATTCTTCATCAGATTGAACATGCCTATCAATCCGAGAACTTTTATACCGCTTCAAGTATGATTAATGATTTTGCCAGTGAATTAAACAACAAAGAACAACGGGCATTAGCTTTCTGGGCAGCCAAGAAATTAAAATGGTATGGCAAATCAGTCTATTTATCTAACGCCAACGAAGAGCTAAATGATTTTCTAACCTTACGATTCCCCCTAGCGTATCAACAAGAAATAAAAAAACGTGCAGCGAAGTACAATATCACTCCTGCCTTTATTTATGCCATCATCCGCCAAGAAAGTGCATTTAACCACCGTGTCGTTTCGAGTGCGGGCGCACGAGGGCTAATGCAAGTTATGCCAAACACTGCACTGATGGTTTCCAAAAAAGACCATATTCCTTACACCAATCGCAATGAGTTATTTCAATCAGAAAAAAATATTCACTTAGGCGTTGCTTATTTGAATCGTTTAAATCAGCGCTTTAAAGGACACCCCACTTTGATAGCAGCGGCGTATAATGCCGGCCCGTATCAGGTCAATCGCTGGCTTAAAAATCATACGGCAGATGACATGGATATCTGGATTGAAACCTTACCATTTCACGAAACCCGCAATTATTTAAAAAATATTATTGCCTATTATGCTGTTTACCAATATCGAATGAAGGAAAAGCCCCAATTAAAACCTTTTTTAAAGCCAGTTAATACACAATAACCGATATCCTCAAGGTTAAGAGTATTGAATTCATCTTGCTTTCATGCAAAATCTGGTTACAATGAAAAATTTATAATGACAATAATAAGAACCTATGTTTAAACAAACAATTTTCTATTTAGCATTAAGCGCAATTGTGGTCATTTTTTCCCACTACTTTGCCATGGGCATTATTCAAATTGACCAAATCTATACTTGGCTAAATCTCAAACTCTCCACCGTCTTTTCCCATAGTATGGTTGGCCTAACTGTCCAGCAGATTATCGTATTAATGGCATTACCCATTGTCGTTGCTGGTGTACCTGCTTTAACTTACAAATTAGTGAAAGGCGGCAGTATGCCTTATTTTCTCAATGTTGTCTGGTTGGTGTGGCTTGTTGTGGTATTAAGTAAAGTCGCCATACAATAATGTTGATGGACCCTCAGGAGACGCTGTGAATCGCCTTGAAAGCCTCATTAAGTCACAAAGTGAAAGTTATCTTGCAAACGAACAAACGATGCTTTCGCTGGTTGAGAAACTCGAGCAAATTTTATCTGAAATTGAACTCGGTGGCGATGAGCAAGCGCGCCAACGCCACCTGGGCCATGGCAAATTACTGCCCAGAGAAAGGCTCAATACATTGCTTGACCAAGGCAGTCCATTTTTAGAAATTGCATCGCTTGCAGCTTACAATGTCTATGAAGAACCTGTCTCAGCCGCGGGAGTGATTGCTGGAATTGGCTATGTGCATGGCCAAATGACGATGATTATCGTCAATGATGCCACTGTCAAGGGCGGTACTTACTACCCACTGACCGTCAAAAAGCATCTTCGGGCCCAAGCCATTGCAGAGAAATGTCATTTACCATGTATCTACCTCGTGGACTCGGGCGGGGCCTATTTGCCCATGCAAGATGAGGTCTTTCCAGACAAAGATCATTTTGGCCGTATTTTTTATAACCAAGCAACCATGTCTTCCAAAAACATTCCTCAAATAGCCGTTGTCATGGGTTCATGCACAGCAGGGGGTGCTTATGTGCCAGCCATGGCTGATGAATCAATTATGGTTCGCAATCAAGCCACTATATTTTTGGGAGGACCACCGCTGGTGAAAGCTGCAACGGGTGAGGAAATCTCCGCTGAAGCGTTAGGCGGTGCCGATGTACATTGCCGGGAATCAGGGGTGGCCGACTACTATGCCGAAGATGATGCCCATGCGCTAGCAATCGCACGAGAAAGAATGCGTCACCTAAATCGCCATGCCCCCCCATCACTAGCGCGCATTGAAGCGAGAGAGCCCCTCCTGAATATGAATGAATTAAATGGCATTATTCCCGCTGATTCACGAAAGCCATTCGATATCCGTGAAATTATTGCACGCATTGTGGACGGCTCCGAGTTTGATGAATTTAAAGCGCTTTATGGATCAACCCTTGTTTGTGGTTTTGCTCACTTATATGGCTATCCAATTGGTATTATAGCCAATAATGGCATCCTATTCTCAGAAAGCGCCCTGAAAGGGACGCATTTCATTGAGCTATGCTGTCAACGAGGCATTCCCCTTATTTTTTTACAAAATATTACCGGGTTTATGGTTGGTAGTAAGTACGAAGCAGCCGGCATTGCCAAACATGGTGCTAAAATGGTCACTGCAGTTTCAAATGCGAAAGTGCCCAAAATAACCGTTATCGTTGGTGGTAGCTATGGTGCGGGTAATTATGCGATGTGTGGACGAGCATACGACCCTCATTTCCTTTGGACTTGGCCAAATGCCAGAATTTCCGTCATGGGCGGTGAGCAGGCAGCGCAAGTGCTTTCTCAGGTTAAGCGCGATAAGCTTGCAAAAAATGGAAAAAGTTGGCCTGAAGAAGAACAAAAGGCGTTCCAAGATGCCCTGCGAAGTCAGTATGAAGCCCAGGGCAATCCTTATTATGCAAGTGCTCGCTTATGGGATGATGGCGTTATTAAACCAACGGATACGCGAAAGGTACTTGGATTAAGCTTGCAAGCTGCCCTTAATGCACCAATCAAGCCAACCCATTTTGGCGTCTTCAGGATGTAGGAGAAATCATGAGCGGACTACTTAGCCAATTTGAAAATCAAGTTCTCACGTTAACCCTCTCGAGAACAGAATGTCATAATGCTTTTGATGACCACCTGCTCAAATCGATCACAGCAGCCCTTCAATCAGTTGGCAACCATAGCAATATCCGTTGTGTCGTGATTAAAGCCGAAGGCAAACATTTTTGCGCAGGTGCTGATCTTAACTGGATGCAGCGCATGGCTCAATTCAGCGAATCTGAGAATTTAACTGACTCACTAATTTTAGCCAACGCCATGCAATCCATTTATCGATGCCCTGTTCCAACAATCTGTCTAATCCAAGGCGCGGCGATGGGGGGTGGCGCAGGCCTGGTAGCCGCTTGTGATATCGCCATTGCCAGCGATAATGCCTATTTTTGTTTTTCAGAGGCAAAATTAGGGTTAATCCCCGCTGTCATAAGTCCCTATGTTGTGGAGGCGGTAGGTGCTCGCACAGCAAAAAAGTTATTCTGCACAACTGAAAAATTGAATGCTCAGCAAGCATTTGATATTGGCCTGGTCCACCAAGTCATCGCCAATGAAGAATTAGAGACCGCTGGTGATATCATTTGCGAGCAGATTAAAGCGAATGCCCCGCAAGCGGTCCGCGACTGCAAACAATTAGTTGATCTGGTAAAAAATCAACCAATCAATTCAACGATACTGGAGAAAACGGCCCAATTAATCGCCTCTAAGCGTGTCAGCGATGAAGGTCAAAAGGGGCTTCATGCGTTTTTATCAAAATCTCCCTTAAATTGGAGTGAATCGTGAGACCAATTAAAACACTCTTAATTGCCAATCGAGGTGAAATTGCCTGCCGGATCATGCGCTCAGCACAGCAACAAGGTATTCATTGTGTGGCAGTTTATAGTGACGCAGACAAGCATAGTCTGCACGTTGAGATGGCAAATAGTGCTTATTGTATCGGCAATTCACCCGCTAGCGAAAGCTATTTAAACATTGATAAGATTATCGCCGTTGCTAAACATGCTAATGCCGATGCCATTCATCCAGGATACGGCTTTTTGTCAGAAAACCCTGATCTGGCTAAAGCCTGTGAAAAGGCAGATATTATTTGGGTTGGTCCGGGAATTAAGGCGTTAAATGCCATGGCTTCGAAACAATTAGCCAAACAGCTATTGGAAAAGACCCGTGTCCCCTTAACACCGGGGTATCATGGCGATTTGCAAGGTGAAGACCATCTTCAGCAAGAAGCAAAAAAAATTGGTTACCCTGTCTTAATAAAAGCCGCTGCTGGTGGCGGTGGCAAAGGGATGCGAGCGGTCTCTCATCCTAATGAATTCATCAAAGCGTTACAAGGCGCGAAACGTGAAGCAAAAGCGAGTTTCGGTGATGATAAAATGATCATCGAAAAGCTCATCGAAAAACCGCGTCACGTTGAAATACAAATTTTAGCCGATCAACACGGTAATCGACTCCATTTATATGAACGTGATTGTTCTATCCAACGGCGCCATCAAAAGATTATCGAAGAAGCACCCGCACCTAATTTATCGGAAAAAACGCGGCAAGGTCTATACCAGGCTGCATTAACCGTTGCAGAAACGATTGGTTATGTTAACGCCGGCACGGTCGAGTTTTTGGTCGATAGCAAGGGGGATTTTTATTTCATGGAGATGAATACCCGCTTACAAGTAGAACACCCCGTAACTGAGATGATCACAGGGTTGGACTTGGTTTCGCTCCAGCTCCTCATTGCTAGTGGGCAACCTTTACCAATCAAACAAAGCGATATTCCGTGCCTTGGACACGCCATTGAATGTCGAATTTATGCTGAAGATGCTGACAATCAATTTTTACCGTCAATTGGCACCCTAACGCATCATCGCCCCCCTCAAGGGGAACATATTCGAGTCGACGCAGGTGTTTGCCAAGGGAAATCAATCAGCCAGTATTATGACCCCATGATTGCCAAACTAATTGTTTGGGGTGAGTCTCGCGATGTCGCCATTGCTCGCATGAATAGGAGCTTAGCGCAGTATGCTATTAGTGGCGTTAAAACTAACATCGCTTTTTGCCGTGCAATCTGCCAACAGCAACCGTTTATTGATGCCGAGTTATCAACCAATTATTTAGCTAACTATCCGCCAAAACCACGTTTTATTCCGGAAGAAAAAGCGTTTGTCTTGTCTGCCTGCTTAGCCCATCATCATGCCCTGACTCGTCAAGCCAATCCGGTATGGCACAACGCATTTGCTTTTCGGCTGTATGGTCAAGCCCATTGGACCATTCACCGTCTTGCCAATACAGCGGTAACTGCACTAACCATTTTCCCTTTACAGGGTCAACAATTGCGTGTTTCTTGGCAAAATCAACAACAGACTGCCACATGGCTTATTGAAAAAAACACTATCACCATCGAATTGAATGACCGTCAAGAAACGTTTCATTTTTTTGAATGCGAACGTCATCAATATTTCTGGTCAGATGAGGGCATGGCTAAAATTGAGCGCATTGACCCTCAATATAAGCGGACGCAACAAGGCACTGATAAGCAACTAACAGCGCCCATGCCCGCCACCGTGGTAGCGATTCATAAAAAACCAGGCGAGCAGGTGAAGCAAGGTGAAGCCATCATTGTTCTAGAAGCAATGAAAATGGAACACAGTATCGAGGCACCCTATGACGGAACGTTAGAGTCACTTTGTTTCCAAATTGGCGAACAAGTCAATGAAGGTGCTGAGTTGGTTATTATTAGTAAACTGCAGGAAGCCCATGTCGATGGATAATCAAGTTCGCATCGTCGAGGTGGGCCCTCGTGACGGTTTGCAAAATGAACCAACGTTTGTCGAAACGTCTGTTAAAATTGAATTAGTCAATCGACTAACCAACAGTGGTCTGAATGATATTGAAGTTGGGAGTTTTGTCTCCCCCAAAGCAATCCCACAATTGGCAGATAGCCGTGAAGTGATCGCAGGCATTCAACAGCCAAAAAAAAATCGCTATTGGGCACTCGTCCCTAATGAAAAAGGCATGCTCAACGCCATCGAAGCGGGTGTCAAATATATTGCCGTATTTGCGGCAGCCAGTGAGACATTTAGTCAACGTAATATCAATTGTTCTATTGAAGAAAGTATTGAACGATTCATACCCGTTGCTGACATGGCGAAGAAACACAACATTTCAATGCGCGGTTATGTCTCTTGTGTTTTGGGCTGCCCTTATGAAGGCAACATAAGCCCCGACAAGGTTTTGTTTGTCAGTGAAAAATTGAAGGCTTTAGGGGTTAGTGAAATCAGTCTAGGCGATACGATTGGCGTTGGCACAGCCAAGCAAACCAAACACCTCTTACAAGTGATGTTACAATCCATTTCAGCGACCGAACTCGCCATGCATTTTCACGATACGTATGGTCAGGCAGTGAGTAATATTAATTCCTCACTGGAGATGGGTATCCGTTGCTTTGATAGTGCCGTTGCCGGTCTTGGAGGATGCCCTTATGCCCGAGGAGCCAGTGGCAATGTGGCGACGGAAGATGTGTTGTACTTCATGCACGGCTCAGGGATGGAAACTGGTGTTGATATTTACAAAGTGGTCGAAGCAGGTGATTGGCTATGTCGCACAATCAACCGTGCCAATCAATCGAAAGTAGCCAAAGCGTTAATCGGAAATGACAGTCGCTGCTAAACCATCCCCTATTTCTATCTATCAATTTGAATGATCACGGGTATAGTATTGGATTATTTTATAAATTTCTTTTATAGTCATTATTTAATGTTTATCACATGACAAGGAATGTGCATGAATATTGTGGCATCGTGCGAGCAAAAACCAGAAACAAGGGTCGCCTTAACACCTTCTGTTGTTCGACACTATCAATCCCTGGGGCATCAAGTATTTCTTGAACAAGGTGCTGGTGAGTTATCGGGGTTTTCTGACCAAATGTATGAAGCCTGTGACGTCTCGGTTGATAAGCCAAAGTCCATATTATCCACTGCTAATGTATTACTAAGCGTCAATGTGCCCACGAAAAACACCTTAAAATACCTTGCGCCCAATACCCTGATCATCAGCCAATTTGAAAATGATGAAAGTGCCATCATAGATTACTGCTTAGCTAATCAATTATCGTTAATCAATATGAAGCTCATGCCTCGAATTAGCCGGGCTCAAAACATGGATACCCTCTCTTCTCAGTCTAATCTCGCAGGCTATAAAGCAGTTTTAATGGCGGTGAATGCTTTCCAGCGGGTTGTGCCAATGATGATGACAGCAGCCGGTATGATCCATCCTGCCAAAGTGTTAATTTTGGGAGCGGGTGTAGCTGGCCTTCAAGCGATCGCCACGGCGAAACGTATCGGCGCAGCAGTCTATGCGTTTGATGTACGTCGCGCCGCCAAGGAGCAAGTTGAGAGCTTGAGTGCTGAATTTGTCGAAGTCAGTGACGAGGATATGGAAGGGGAAGGTGGTTATGCAGGAGAAGCAAGCGACGCTTATAAGCAAAAGCAAGCAGCGCTTATCCATGAACACGCCCAGCAAGCGGATATGATTATCACCACTGCGTTGATTCCAAATCGTCCGGCACCGATTCTAATCCAAGAAGAAACTGTCCGTGCAATGAAACCAGGCAGTGTGATTGTTGATATGGCGACTGCTCGTGGTGGGAACTGCGCCTTAAGCGAGAATGATAAAGTGGTTGTCAAACATGGTGTAACCATTATGGGGTATAGTAATTTAGCCGGTCTAGTCCCGGCCACTGCTAGCGAACTGTATGCCAATAATTTATTACAATTAGTCAAGTTAATCAGTGATGATGGGCAAATTAAGTTGAATGCTGACGATACCGTCCTACAGCACACGTTAATCTGTCATCAAGGACAAACAATGCCTTTTATGCGTGAGGAGCAACCAGCATGACCAGCATGAATACCCTAAGTAATCCTTATCTTGCCATTTTAACCATATTTATCTTGGCTTGCTTTGTTGGTTATTATGTGGTGTGGAAAGTCACACCTTCCCTTCACACCCCCTTAATGTCGGTAACGAATGCGATTTCAAGTATCATTATCTTAGGGGCTATTATTGCAATGGGTAGCTCACAACACATCAGCATTAATTGGCTCAGTGGCATTGCGATTTTTATAACCGCTATTAATATTTTTGGTGGCTTTGTTGTCACCCAACGCATGCTAAAAATGTATAAAAAATAATTGTAAGGGAATCCATTCATGAGTGATATTTCTCCATCTATCTATCTGATTGCTGCTGTTTGTTTTATCATGGCATTGAAAGGGCTAGCCAGCCCTGTCACAGCCCGGCGAGGTAATTTATTAGGCATGATTGGGATGGCCTTAGCCATTGGTGCAACGCTTTCCCTTTCTGGAATGAATCAACACCTATTGATACTCATACTCATGCTTGCTGGCGCTGCCATTGGTACCTATATTGCCTTAAAAATTAAGATGACAGCTATTCCTCAGTTAGTGGCGGGATTCCATTCCTTAGTTGGTTTGGCGGCTGTCATGGTCGCTTATTGCGCTTTTATGTCACCCAATGCCTTTGGTATTGGGAGTCCAGGTAATATCCATTCCGCCAGTGTTTTAGAAATGACCTTGGGCTTAATGATTGGTGCCATCACCTTTTCTGGTTCGATTATTGCGTTCTTAAAACTGCAAGGTTGGATGTCAGGAAAGCCAATTCGTTTGCCGCTACATCAATACATCAATCTTGCTTTAGCATTAGCCTTAATCACATTTTTAACCATCGAAATCAATGCCCAACAGCTATGGATATTCCATCTCAACACAGGTTTAGCATTATTGTTAGGTGTCTTATTGATTATACCCATTGGTGGTGCGGATATGCCGGTGGTGATTTCCATGCTGAACTCTTACTCAGGGTGGGCAGCTGCAGGTATTGGATTTACATTAAGTAATCAATTGCTTGTCATTACAGGTGCGCTAGTCGGTGCAAGCGGGGCGATATTAAGTTATATCATGTGCAAAGGCATGAACCGCTCCTTCTTCAATGTGATATTTTCAGGGATCCCCACTTCCGATGAATCCATAGGCCATGGCGAAAGAGATGATAAACCAATTAATCAGGCGAATGGTGAAGATGCCGCGTTTATGCTATCTAAAGCTAAAGATGTCATCATTGTTCCAGGGTACGGTATGGCTGTGGCACATGCTCAACATATCATCAAAGAATTATTTGACCTGTTATCAACCAATGGTACGCAAGTTCGTTTTGCCATTCACCCCGTTGCAGGAAGAATGCCCGGCCATATGAATGTATTACTCGCTGAAGCAGATATCCCCTATGATCATGTGCTTGAGCAAGAAGAGATAAATCGCGATTTTGCCAATTGTGATGTGGCTTATGTCATCGGCGCTAACGATATTACCAATCCAGCCGCCAAAACGGATAAAAGTTCACCCATTTATGGTATGCCCGTTTTAGAGGTCGAAAAAGCGAAACATGTCTTATTTGTCAAACGAAGTTTATCTCCGGGTTATGCCGGCGTCGATAATGATCTATTTTACCGAGACAATACCTACATGCTATTTGGGGATGCAAAACACATGACTGAATCGATTGTCAAATCACTTGAAATGATGAGAAAATAGCGTTCATTTGACCTTAACGCTTTGAAAGTCAATCGTAATATAATGGGCGTTGATTTAAGGACTGTTTTATGACCTGCGATCCAATTTGGACTCCATCTATCCAATCCATTAACAATAGCCGTATGGCTCAGTTTATGCGTCAGGTTAACCAATCTTATCAAACAAAGTTAAACACATATCATCAGCTTCACCAATGGTCCGTTGAAGAAACGTCAGCTTTTTGGCAAGAACTTGCAGATTTTTTATCCTTTCACTGGCAAGTTGAACCAAGCAACGCTTTTACGCCTGGCGACAATATCAAAACAGCAAAATGGTTTACGGGGGGACGATTTAATTTCGCTGAAAATTTATTGCGTCACAATAGCGATGCACCAGCCATCACCTGTGTTGATGAGCAAGGAAACCGTCACACGATTTCCTGGCACAAGCTAAAACAACAAGTCGCCGCTTGTGCTGCGGGATTGAAGGCTGCCGGCGTGCAAAAAGGCGACCGCGTAGTAGGCGTTCTCCCCAATAACCACTATCCTATCATCGCCATGCTAGCGACTGCGAGCCTTGGTGCTATCTGGGCTTGTTGTTCCCCTGATTTTGGCGCTCAAGCCATCGTTGATAGGTTGGGGCAAATTGAACCGAAGGTTTGCTTTATCGTTGATGGGCATTTTTATCACGGCAAATCGCATTCAGCCTTCGATAAAATCAAATTCATTCGCCAGTCACTCCCTGCTATCCAACGGTTTATTTTATGCCCCCAAATTGAGAACGGATTGCCACTCGATGAAGGGATGATCGTGTGGGAAACATTTTTAGATAATCAGGCCGTGCTGGATTTTGTCTCCTTGCCTTTTGACCACCCTTTATACATCCTCTTTTCCTCAGGCACCACCGGTATGCCAAAATGTATGGTGCACAGCGCCGGCGGAACGCTCATTCAGCATATGAAAGAACAAGCATTGCATTGTGATATTCGCGCCGGGGACAATTTGTGTTTTTATACCACGACAGGCTGGATGATGTGGAATTGGATGGTGTCTGCCTTATCATTGGGTTGCCAAATCACCCTTTATGAGGGTTCCCCTGCATTCCCAAGTCCGAAGCACCTATTTGATATCATCAATCAATTCGGGGTGACACATTTTGGTACTGGCGCGAAATTTATTTCCAGTTGCCAAAAAGTTGAGCTTTCTATTAAGCATGATTTGCCCTTAAGCAAATTAAGGATGATCTTATCCACCGGATCGCCGTTATTGCCTAAAAACTTTGACTATGTCTACGAATCCTTGAAAGAGGATATTCCTCTCTGCTCTATTTCAGGTGGATCAGACATTATCGGCTGCTTTGCTTTAGGAAACCCCATGCTGCCAGTCTATCGCGGCGAACTTCAATGTATCGGTTTAGGCATGGACGTTGCTGTTTTCAATGAACAGGGCCAAGCAGTTTCACAAGAAAAAGGGGAATTGGTTTGCCGTAACGCGCACCCTTCTATGCCAATCGGGTTTTGGCAGGATACCGATGGTAGTCGATATGACAACGCCTATTTTAGCCGCTTTCAAGGGGTATGGGCCCACGGGGACTATGCAGAAATCACCGCTCACGACGGGGTTATCATTTACGGTCGCGCGGATGCTACTCTTAATCCAGGTGGGGTACGCATTGGTACCGCAGAAATTTATCGTCAATTGGAAAAATTACCCGATATTGTCGATAGTGTGGTCGTCGGTCAACCATGGCAGGATGATGAACGGATTGTTTTATTTGTTCAGATGCAAGCAGGCACGTCATTATCGGAAAGTCGAATCCATGAAATTAAGCAATATATCCGGGAAAATACCTCACCTAGGCATGTACCAGCCATCATAAAGCAAGTGAGCGCCATTCCAAGAACGTTAAGTGGGAAAGTGGTTGAATTAGCCGTAAAACAAGTTTTGATGGGGCAGAACGTAAATAACCTCCAAGCAATCGCCAACCCTGAATGCTTAGCAGAATTTAATCTATAGATTACACATTTCAATTCGGGCATAAACATGCCCGCCTTCTCAATTTATTTATTCGGTCAACGAATCGATTTTTGCTGCGCAAATAAAATCATTATGCGTTAATCCCGATAAAGCATGGGTCATGAAGGTAATATGACAGTAATTGTAACCACATTCTATATCAGGGTGATGATTTTCTGTATTGGCAATCCAAGCTACTGCATTAACAAACGCCATGGTTTCATAGAAGTTTTTGAAAGTATAACGTCGCTTAATTTTAGTATGGTTATCAATCACATCCCAGTTTTTATCCAGTTGCGGCATTAAATTGCTGATTTGCTCTGAATTCAGCGCTTCGCCAATACCCTCACAGGATTGGCAGTGTTTTTCTTTTAAATCTGACATTCACCTATTCCTATATTAGTCACACAAACAGAACTTATCTTAAATTGAAGCGGGTTTAACTGCAACTCAACTTATTATCGCTGAACTGGTTTAATGCATCTAAAAATCGGGCATTTTGTTGTGGGTTGCCAATGCTAACTCGCAAATGGTGAGGCATGCCAGCCCCAGCTAATGGGCGGATAATAACGCCCTTATTGAGTAAGTAATCATTTAACGCACTTGCTTTGACGCCTGCATCGAAGGTAATGAAGTTAGCATGCGACGGGATAAGTGGGTAGCCCATTTCAGATATCGCTTGTGCCATGTGCGCTAACCCTTTTGCATTAAGTTCTATCGATTGTTGTACGAAGGCTTGATCATCCCAAGCGATCTCCCCACAATGCAGCGCGAGGTTATTAACAGCAAAGGGCTGTTGAATTCGCCATAGGAGCTCGATGATCGATTCATTTGCCATGGCATAGCCTAAGCGTAAGGCGGCCAATCCATAGGCTTTGGAAAAGGTGCGCGTGATAATTAGGTTGGGAAAATGTTGTAATAAGGGCAACGCACTTTCTGATGCATCCACAAATGCATATTCGTAATAAGCCTCATCCACGATAACGATGACATTTTCAGGCACAGATTGTAACAATTCTTTAATTGAAAGTTGGCTAACTATCACACCCGTTGGGTTATTCGGATTAGCAAATAAAAGCACGCCGGTATTGCTTGTGCATGCCTCTATAAAGGAAGAAACAGCCCATTGCCAATTATCGTTTAAGGAAATCTGCTTGGTAGGAATGCCTAAGCCTTTCGCTTGAATTGGGTAGGACGGGAAACATTGTTGGTGGGTTAGTACTTCTTTTTGTTGATGTAAACAAAATAATGTAAAGACTAAACTAAAAATTGAATCAGACCCATTGGCTAATAATATCTGATTGGGTGATAACGACACCTGTTCGGCTATTTTCTGTTTTAAAGGGTGATGAATCGCATTCGGATAGGTGGCTATCTGCTCTGCAGTGATATTGCTTAAAGCAGACAACACATTGGGACTGCACCCAAGCGGATTTTCATTGCTCGCTAATTTAATTGCATGGGCAACGCCTCTTTCACGAAATAAGTCGTCTACAGACTTACCAGGCTGATAAGGCTTTAGCGATTGAATGCCCCGATGAATATATTGATTCCAATCAATCATAGTGTTTCCTATAGCAATATTCATGCAATAAAATATTCATAAATATAAATCTTTATGCATTTTAATAAGCCTAAAGTATAGTACCCTAACTTGTTATTCAACACAAATTTGATTACTATTGCGTTGATTATTCAAGTCCAATCAGGAAGAACAAATGAAAAGCAATGGATTTTCTTTATTTGAAATATTAATTACTTTATGCCTCATCACGTCAACATGCCTTGCTCTTATCAAACAGCAATGGCAAGCCATGCGCTGGTCAAACCAGCAATTGTTAAGTTGGCAGGGGCAGCAGCACTTAGTGAATGCCTGTGAACGACAAAAATCAGGCTTACCAATCCAGCCGATTCCAGCCCCTTTCTACTGGCAAACAACAGAGCCTTACCATATTGAGTGGCAAATTTATCAAAAACGCGTCGAACAACATTTAGATTGTTCACAGTTTCTCACAGCACTTAATTAGAAAAGGACTTAAGATGTCTCTTTCCGAATTACTTATTAGCCTCTTTTTATCAACGCTATTAGGGAGCTTGCTTCTGCAACAGTATGTTAGTCTCAGCGAAAACACTAACCGACAACTAACCTTATTTAAGCACCAGTTTGAACAAACGCTACTCTCTAAACTGATAACTGATAGCATTCATCAAGCGGGTTTTCTACCCTGTGGTAGCCAATCGACTTTTGACATTTGGGATGCTAGCCAATCACAATGGATAAAGCAGCAGGCTTTAATCACGAAACCTCAGCAGTTGATTGCAACTTATATGGACAAAAACTTCCAGCCTCTTGCTTCCGACTATTCATCAATGCCAGTCGTTGCGAAAGCAATTGGGCTCAGTCCTAACCACGCAATCTTACTCACCAATTGCCGATATAGCGAGCTCAATCTCATCCAGTCAGTGAAATCAATGGGTAGTCAATATCAAATTGTTCTTGCCTACCCGAGCCGTTTTGTTATTGATGAAGATAGTTATATTGGGTTATGGCACCAAGATAATTTTGAGTTTCAGCACGACACGCTTTTTTATGGTGATCAAAAAAGGGAGCGTATCACGCAAGCACTGAAGGAATTTAACGTTATCTCACCGAGTGAAAATATCATAAACATCACTTGGCAATATAAACAATTGCCTTCGTTTGATTTGTCCATTTGGACAGCAAATGCAAAATTGAATTCAAGGCAACAACTGTGATAGAAAAGCGCCTACAAGGATCAATCCTTCTGACGACACTTGTTATTCTGATGTTAATGACTACATCCATACTAGTCATTTACGATACGTTGATTACAATGGAAAAAGTGCTATCAGCTGCCCGATGGCAGGCACAGCATCTTGAAACAATCCGAAAAAAAGGGTTAGTCATGATCAATCAACATGATTGGCCTTCTGCTTGCTTCCATGGAAGTCCTCATCGCAGCAGTGGATGTATTATCGATGGCACTCATTATCTCATTATTGAGAAGTATCCAAGCCGTTGCTCAGTTATCAAAAGCAATGATGAATGGTGGAATGCTCGGTTTTATCAATTATGGGTATGGGAGGATAACCAAATTGTCGGATATTTTTTTCGCATTGCCAAACCAGACCAAAAATTAACTTGCCGACACCCATGGCTACACATCCAAGCGCGCATTCAAGGTGAATCCGCTATCCAGATGGAATCTATCCCTTTTAATTAGAAAGATTTCCCTAAAACAGGATTTTCAATGGAACTTCAATTGAAGAGAATATAAGGTTTGGTGATATGTTTAACAGAGAAGTCTACCAAATTTTCGAAAATGCTGCGCCTCTCCTCATCCGAGGGATAGGTCTATTTTTTTCCTATCCCTCCTACAAATTGCAAGAGGAATGATTTTTGAAAAGCGGTGAGTTGCTATGGTACTATCATTTCAGAATAACCTGGATTACCGCTGACATTGCTTCATACGGTTGCTTTTGTTAAAGCGATAATAGTTGGTGATTTGCTTTCAAGTTTAATATTTTTGTGGTGGGGCCCTGGCTTTATTATCACTGCTTTTGTTTACATCTCGATACCAGCGCAAGAAACGCTAATTTTAATTAAAACGATCAAATTCAATATCCGATACCACGCCTTGGAGGAAGGTTACCCGATACACCGCTCCGCCACTTTGCCGATATACCCAAACTTCGCTATCTAATAACAGGCCTAATTCATATTGAAAATCCGGGCGGCCACATTTGAAGGCAACGTCAGCCATATCATCTCCCGTACTAATAATGTAGTTCCCCTCTTGATTAACGCATCGCATAGCGTAACTCGTTGTATTGGAGAAAAAAATAAGTACTGCCAGGATAATTCGCATACCAATCCATCCCTTCATTGATCCAATTATGGCATTCGGATGCCACTGCTTATTGTTCAGCAAGTTGACAGGGTCCGGTGAAATATTCATCATTCACTTTTAGTACCATATTCACATAAGCATTCCGATAACGTTTGAGAATTTTTTGTTGTTGCTTTGTCAAATACACCGGCGTGCCATTGCAAAATGCCAAGACTAAGTTTTTTCCAGGATTTAATTTAGGCTGTAGGTTACATTCCCAGGGAAACGTTGCTAAATCACACTGGGCCCAGAGCGATAGTGGGACGACCAATAATAGAACCCCAAACCATTTCATCTTGCCTCTCCTATTTTCTTTTTAGTATAGATGAAATTTTTAAAGGCAAGTTGTTTTGTTTATACCCGTGATCATTCAAAATGCGAGGATTTATGCGTCTTTCTCTTTTGCCCTGCAAAAAAGGAAAAGCAGAAAACTTGCATTTTGAATGATGACGGGTATATTTGCAAGAATAACGATGGGTGACTAATCACATGCATCTGATGAATCATGGAACTTCGCTTCATGATTCAACAATAGCAATTTAAAGTCCGTGTGACTTTGTTTACCCATATAACCACCTATTCCTTTTTGGCTGAGAATACGGTGGCATGGAATGAATAATTGAATGGGGTTTGTTCGACATGCCTGACCTACTGCTCTAGGGCTACTATGGATTCGTTTAGCAATTTCTCCATAGGTCTTGGTTTGCCCACAAGGAATCGTTGATAACTCTTCCAATACCTTTAATTGAAAGGGCGTCACTTGCAAGTGAATGGAAATATCTGAGCAGTCAATGTAACCTGTGTTGGCATAAGTATCGATAATGTGTTGGATATGACGCGCGAAATGAGATGGAGCTGAATCAGATTGTTTATCCCAGCCTAACCAGGTTAATCGGTATAGTTGATGGTTATTATGACGAATTAGCCAACAGCCTAGCGCTGTTGGCAAAGACTCTTCAACGATGGAATTAGGCTTCTTCTTTGTTTGCACGAGAAGCTAATTTTTCTTTAATACGAGCTGCGCGGCCAGATAGCTCACGAAGATAATACAACTTAGCCCGACGGACATCACCGCGACGAACGACGTTAACACTGTCAATTAGAGGGCTGTATGTTTGAAATACACGCTCTACACCAACACCGTGAGAAATCTTTCGCACAGTAAAAGCCGAATTTAAGCCACGATTTCGCTTTGCAATCACAACACCTTCAAATGCCTGTAAACGCTCGCGGTTACCTTCTTTAACTTTCACTTGCACAGAGACCGTATCACCGGGTGCAAACTCAGGAATCTTTTTGCCCTGCATTTGCTCTGCATTGAGCTGGTCAATGATGTTAGCCATAAATCACTCCTAGCCGAGGTAATTGTTAAGACAAGACAAACCTTATCTATTTCAACCACCTTGTTCGTTAATAAACTCTTCAAGTAACAGTTTGTCACTCGATGACAAATCCAAATCACTTAATAAATCTGGTCGTTTTAACCAGGTTTTTCCTAAAGCTTGCTTACGTCGCCAAAGACCAATTTTTTGATGGTCCCCACTCATAAGAACGTTTGGCACACTGTAACCGTCTACTTGGGATGGTCGGGTGTAGTGGGGGTAATCAAGCAAACCCGCCATAAAAGAATCCTGTAACGCCGACCCACCATGCCCGAGAGCACCTGGCAATAAACGGATGATAGCATCAATAAAAGCCATCGCTGCCAATTCACCGCCACTTAACACAAAATCACCAATTGACCACTCTTCATCAATATGATGCGCAATGATTCGTTCATCAATGCCTTCATATCGACCGGCCAAAAACAGCAAGGATTGGTTTTTTGCCGCAGCATCGTTTAAAATTTGCTGCGTCACCACCCTTCCCTGCGGACTCAAATAGATTGTTTTGCAATCCGATGGCATCACTGATTTTGCATGGCCTATTGCTGCTTTGAGAGGCTCATACATCAACACCATGCCAGGTCCACCGCCGTATGGCTTATCGTCAACCTGTCTATGCACATCTTGTGTCCAATCACGCGGATTAAACACATCAATTTTCGCTAAGCCTCTATCGATGGCTTTTCCACAGACGCCGTACTGCAAACTGGCAAACATATCAGGCAGTACAGAAATCACACCTAAATGACAAACCATTTAGAACGTCTCATCCCAATCAACAATCATTTCCCTCGATTCGAGGTCAATTGATTGAATGTAGCGACCTACCAAAAAAGGAACCAAGTGCCTTCGTTCCCCTTCAATAACAATGACGTCATTAGCGCCTGTTGCTATGATTTCAGTGACGGTTCCCAGAAACACCTTGTTCAAATTGGTTACGCTTAAACCAATGAGCTGCTGCCAGTAATACTCACCTTCTGGTAGTTTTGGTAAGACTGATTCTGAGACGGCGATTTCAAGATTTGTCAAAGCACTCGCTTGATCGCGATCGGTCACTTGATCCAGCCAAGCAATTAATTGTTTTCCAAGTTGCTCGACGTTATCAACTCTCACCTCTTCCCAGACATTGCCTCGTTTAATAAACCAAGGACGATACTGGAGAATATTATCCGCAGGCTCAGTAAAGGACTGTATGGTAATGGCACCTTTAATGCCGTGTGCTTTACCAAACCGACCTACAACAATATATGCCAACGGTATCTCACATTAGGCAGATTCAGCTTGACGCTTTTCTGCTTTTTTTACCAAAGCTTTAACGCGCTCGGATATTTGAGCACCGATGCTTTGCCAATGCTTTATTTTTTCCAAGTCAATATTAAGCTCAACTTCTTGACCACGAGCAATAGGGTTGTAAAAACCGATACGTGCTATACAACTACCCGTGTCTCGACGCTTGCGACTATCTGTCACAATCACATGATAAAATGGTCGCTTTTTGGCGCCCGCTCTTAATAAACGAATAACAACCATAGTTTCCTCTAGTTTTAACAGGTGTTAACCAAAATGGTCTGTATTGTACGCAAAAATAGCTTTGAATGGAAGCCTAAAGACTATTTTTTTCAACAAACCTCAAAATATCCACAATGTTAGATAATTATTTAAGAAAATCATCCGGCGGCATCATATTACCAGGCATTCCGCCCATTAATCCGCCCAAACCACGCATCATTTTTTTCATGCCGCCGGGTTTTGAAAACTTTTTCATCATTCGCTGCATCTGTTCAAATTGTTTGAGTAAGCGATTCACATCGGGGATCTGCACGCCGGATCCCTTGGCTATCCGTTTTTTACGCGATCCCGAGATGATTTTGGGAATGCGTCGCTCTTTGGGAGTCATTGAAGAGATAATCGCAACGGTTTGCTTCATTGCTTTTTCGCCTGCTTCTCCCATGGCTTGCTGCCCCATCTGCTTCATGCCAGGCAATTTGCCTATCATACTACTGATGCCACCCATTTCATTCATTTGCTGAATTTGCTGCATAAAATCATTTAAATCGAAATTCTTTCCTTTTTTGATTTTTTGAGCCAATTTTTGGTTTTGCGCTTTTTCAGCTTTGCTTTCTACTTGCTCAATTAAGCTGAGCATATCGCCCATACCCAAAATCTGGGAGGCCACTCGGTCAGGGTGAAACGGCTCTAATGCCTCTATTTTTTCACCACGCCCCATGAATTTAATTGGCTTGCCCGTGATTTGTTTTACCGATAGTGCCGCACCACCTCGTGCATCACCGTCTGTTTTTGTCAGGACAACCCCTGTCAGTGGTAACGCATCATGGAATGCTTTTGCCGTATTAGCCGCATCTTGCCCAGTCATACTGTCGACAACGAATAATGTTTCGATTGGCTTGGATAATTGATGAATTTGTTTAATTTCTTCCATCATGTCATGATCGATGTGCAAACGACCTGCCGTATCGATAATTAACACGTCCGCATAGGTTTTCCTTGCTTCGGATAATGCCCCATTCACAATATCTTTAGGCTTATCATCAACCGTGGATGGATAAAACGTTGCACCGATTTGTTCAGCCAGGAGCTGTAATTGCTTGATAGCGGCTGGACGATAGATGTCCGCACTGACCAACATCACTTTTTTGTTTTCTTTTTCTTGAAGAAACTTCGCCAATTTAGCGGCACTGGTCGTTTTACCAGACCCTTGTAAACCTGCCATTAAAATCACCGCGGGCGGTTGAGTTTTCAAGTTCAAAGCTTGATGCTCATCCCCAAGCGCATGAATTAACTGATCGTTGACTATTTTAATGAACGCTTCTTGTGGTTTTAAGCTTTTGCCAACATCTTGACCAATCGCTGCGTCTTTCACTTGATTAACAAACGTTTTAACAACGGGCAAGGCAACATCTGCCTCAATCAGTGCGAGGCGAACGTCTCGGGTAATTTGTTGTATGTTTTCTTCGCTAAGTTTTGCTTTACCACTAATTTGTTTGAAGGTTTGAACCAAACGATCCGTTAAATTATCAAACATCTTTTAACCTCTTTCGATTAATAAGGGCCTTAGTTTACCACACTGGCAAGTACAAACGAAAATCATTGTTGCAATATTTGCCGAATCGACTCAACCAATTTGCGGTTTTGATTAAAATCGCCATACCCCAGGGTTGCCGATGATGTCACACTGCCATCTGCTTCAATACAAATCCAATCAGTAAAGTGATAGATGGGGCTTTGTCGATAAGCCAATAGATTATTCTTGTCTCGTTGGTAAATGGTAATGCCAGGTAAGTGATTTTTGATGGCATCTTCCACCGTTAACAGCGACGTTATTTTTAAAGGCGCTACGTAGTGGCTATCCGCTTTGTCTACTTTACTCGAAACCCAATTTGGCTTCTTCCCGTTAAGATTGCCGGCACATAATCCCTTTGGCATCTCTTTGAAATTGATTTGTGGCCATAGGTAGCAAATCAATGTCACAACACCAACGAAAACGATTAAACCGATTACTATCTTCACATCCATTCTCAAACATTATCTATGCTACCAGTATACGGTGAATAGTCACGCTATGCTATACTCGTGATCATTCAATAGGCGTATAAATCCTCGCATTTTGAATGATTACGAGTATATACCCCTAACGTGTTTGCATTTCTCCGAGGTGGAATGGATAATTTTCTTGGCAGCGAAAAAGGGCAATTGCAAGATTTCCCGGATTAGGTGAATAAGCATAATGATCTGCTTGATAAGAACAGCAAGGCACTGTGCTTTTAAAGCATCCCCTTCTAGCATGCCAAATAAACTTACCAAATTCTTTTTTTAATGTGCGGCCGTCATAACAGACATATTTTTGCACTTTAGACGGTTCGCCAACAACACATCCTTGACTATAGCCAATTTGACAACAAACTATCATAAGCATAAGCATGAGTCGTTTCATAAGACGTCCTTGTTTTTATTATTCTTAGCTAACTGTCTGTTTTTACAGTATAATTTATAGTGTCCTCAAGCACAAAACACGACACATCAAATAATATCTTCGAATAAGCAACCCCTCATCCGCCCTTTGGGCACCTTCTCCCCATGCCTGGGGAGAAGGGAAAATGAAGGGGCATATTTTTTAGTATAACACATTCAATTAGTTACAAATGCTTGCATGGACTTAATAAAAGTGTAATCCTAAAACCATTCTTCTCCTAACACACTATCTTCGATGCATTTGCCATTATCGACTCTTTTTATATCACTGATTGTTCTTGTCATCGCTTCTGCATTTTTCTCGGGGTCAGAAATTGGCATGATGTCACTTAACCGATATCGCTTACGCCATTTGGTGAAACAAAAAAATAAAAATGCTATCCGCGTCAACCAATTACTGAGTAAGCCCGATAAATTACTCGGTGTGATACTTATTGGCAATACCTTGGCAAATATTGTTGCTTCTACCATCGCAACATTAATTGGTCAACGGTTATATGGCGATGTGGGCGTGGCAATTGCTACCATCAGTTTAACATTAATCATTCTTGTCTTTTCTGAAATGACGCCAAAAACATTGGCGGCTATTCACCCACAAAAAGTTGCTTTTTTTTCATCCTTACCACTCAAGATCTTGCAACAAATTTTAATGCCGATTGTGTATGCTACTAGTTGGATTGCCAACAACCTTATCAAGTTATGTGGCATCTCACTCAGTGATGCCCAACATGAACATTTAACCGGAGAAGAGCTTCGCTCCGTTGTTCATGAAGCGGGTGTTATGTTACCGATTGAACATAAAAGCATGCTAATCAGTTTGCTGGATTTAGAACAAGCAACGGTTGAAGACATCATGATTCCAAAATCGGAGGTCACTGGCCTCGATTTAGATTTGCCTTGGCATGATTTGTTAGATCAAATTGAAACCGCCCAGCACACTCGTTTGCCTTTGTACCATGGTAATATCGATAATTTGATTGGCATGATCCACATTCGCGATATTTTACATTTACAAATGGACGATTCGCTAACCCTTGAGAATATATTGGAAAAGGCCAATAAGCCATACTATGTCCCTGAAGCCACCACCTTAAATATCCAACTCTTGCATTTTCAAAAGACAAAACAACGAAGCTGTTTTGTGGTGGATGAATATGGCGATCTGCTTGGCTTAGCCACCATGGAAGATATATTGGAAGAAGTCGTGGGTGAATTTACCACGGATGTCGCCGCATTAGAAAAAGACATCACTCCTCAAGAGGATGGGTCTTACATTGTCGATGGTGGCATCACCATTCGTCAATTAAATCGGTTATTACATTGGAACCTCCCCTTGATAGGCCCTCGCACGTTGAGTGGCCTTATCATCGAACATTTAGGCACCATCCCCCCGGCTAATTGCTGCTTGCGCCTGGGCAAATATCAAATAGATATTCTCAAAGTCAGTGATAATATGATCCGGTCCATACGCATGTTCCAAATAAAATCTAAGGCACCCCCCCCCAAAAAAAAATAAGTGGACCTACCCACATTTGGTTTACTGCTTGCTAAGGTACACTAGGTAACGTCCCTGAAGTTTTTTTAGATTAAAATAGTGATAGTTGCATTCAATCAAAATCGACACGGACACGGACACGGACACGGATACTGATACAGAAACCGGTAGGGATGGATTTAGATAATAACTAACGTTTCATGTAGGTATACTCAACAAACGTAACCGTTTGAATCGACTAGTGTCTTGTTAAGGTGAAATAACGGGGATTCAATTGCCTACCGTTTAATCCTGACATCGGAAGTGAACATATAGCCACCATTTCGGATAGTTTTAATCAACATCGGATGTTTCGGATCATATTCAATTTTTTGTCTTAGCCGGCTTACCTGGACGTCTATACGACGATCAAGGGGACTTAAATCTTCATCGTCATGTTGACCTTGTAATAAAAAATCCCGGCTAAGAATTTCATGGGGATGGCGGACAAATGCTAACATCATCTCGAATTCTCCCGTGCTCAATGAAAGTTCTTGTCCTGATAGATGAACCAATTTTCGCGATCGTAAAAACAGCTGCCAATCGCCAAATTGAAATATTTCATCATCATACACGGCTCGATGTTCCGTCACTCGTCTTGCGATGACATTAATTCGTGCATGGAGCTCACGGAGGTGGATTGGTTTCACTAAAAAATCATCCGCGCCCGCTTCCAAGTATTGAATGCATAAATCCTCATCAAACTTATCATGGAGAATGATTATGGCAACCGGGTATTGATGGTAAAATTCATGCAGATTTTCAGCATTATTTATCATGGCACTATCGACAATCACAGCCTCAGGCAAAAAGCGTTCTTGTAATTTTGGTGGGAAGTGATGTTGCTGACTGACCTGATAATTAAACTGCGCAAAATATTGCTCAGTTTCCTGGGTAAGGGGATCGGGCTGTATAAATATTATGTGGTGACTCAGAATTGTCATAGTGTATGCGTTTATTATTTCATATTAGCTTATCATACTGAACAAATGATGATTTTTAAAGTGACGCGTACTCGCATGTGAATAAATAATAAACTGGCTTCATTCGCTTTCCTATGAGAGTATATAATATATACCTAAAGGAGCCCAGAATATGCAAGGAAATGCGCCTTTCTCTGATTGGCATTCTGATCCCAAAAACCAATCTGTTGCGGAGTTAATGTGGTTAATCAAAAATACCGAAGCACCGCTAAATTCCCTATTAGCGTTAAAATTCGAAGAAGCGCCTTATGAAGCATTGCTTAAAAAACTTGAATACTGTACCTCACTCCTGCACCAATTGCGCCATTTCTATCCGCCTGTTGATTATTCCCCTAAAAGCGAACCAACGGTAAGCAACGATAGGCAAGCCATCATTCAACGCTGGCAACAACAAAGTATCGCATTTAAACAATCAGCGAATCGCGAGGAAAAAGCAACCTGCATTGCAGAGATGATTGATTGCCTGCACAAATTAACCATGATTTATCAACAGCACGCATCATCCCAACAATTTTCCCAAAAGAGCGAAACCTTACCATTGGAAAGTTTATCTAGCTGGTTTCTATCGTTTATTGATTTAATCCGGCACCAACAAGACAACCCTGCCTGGGCAACTGATTTTTTCCATCAGCTTAACACCAGTGCCTACCAAGATCTTTATCAAATGTTGACGCATGATGATACGGCTCATTTGATGTTCCATGTTTATTACTACAAACTATTTCCCGATCAATTATCCCAGCATTCAAAGCATCCCGATTTTCTGATTTCACTCGATCATCGCTTATCGTTTCTTTATCAACGCATTGAGCAATTTATTGAAACGTTTATTTCAATTAGCAAAAACCTGTATCATCTTGCACCAAAAAATTTCTTATGCCATGGCAACCAACTTCCAAAAGGAATTACACTTCGTTCAAAAGAAACGTATCGCCAATTAATCATGGAAGGGCTTAAAAAACTAAATAGCAAAGTGGCTATTACAGAACAAACTCCCACCGCCGAAATCATTGACGCTATTTTTCGGTCTTATCAATTTTGGTTTAATCCATGTCGACTTCTGGATGCCATTTTTATGTTATGCAAGCGCTTACAACTTTCAATCCATCAACCATTAGGCACAACATTATATAGCCATATGGTAAATGCCTTTCAATCGCTTGAAGTCGATGCATGTATCAACCTATATGGCTATTTTAGTAACAACGACACATTGTATTTATTAAGAGTCTTGTATTATATAAGCCAAGGAAGAAAGTTGTCGCAACTGCCAACACTATCAGAGGCCCAATGTCAATTAATCGACTTCTTCTATCAAGCGTTAATGCAAGTGACTGATGCACTTTCTGAATCGCTTAATGCGAGAAATTTGCCTTGTAAAGCGATTGAAGTCGATAAAACCGCGAAAGCCCCTAGCCCAAGCAAACGTAATCTTCAAGCGATTCTTCATATTATCGCAACCTACTGTGAAACCGCGGGTACAGGACCAAGCTTGGAAAGTTTATTTGCAGAATTAGAACACGACACGAGGGAACAGCGCTAACTCGTCTTGGGTTATTTAACGGTTGTGTTAAGATGCCAATTATAAATATACCCATCAATTGTTTTGATATGGCGAAGTTGTTTTTTAAGGGGTTCTTTTGCAAACAAGGCTAGATGCTGAATCAAATCGCCATCATTGATACCAAAATCACGGGCAAACCATTTATACATTTTTGATAGGATCAGATGTCCTCCAATTACCTGCGCACCACGTTTACAATTAATATAGGCTGTCGCAGCATCATTGAGTTGTGTTTCAATATTTTCGCCATCAAAGGGGACTAATGGCAAATTGGCTGAACCGATGGAACCATTATTAATGGCATAATGGGTACGAGCATCATTCCAAATGGGGCGAATAATTCGATTATGGATATCCTCTAATGACAAGGGGATATTTTTCACTCGAACTAAACGTGCACCCCATGGCCCAACGCTAAATAAACCCGGCGATATATTAATATCTTGAATACTACTTACCGGATAATAACGATAAACGATTGAAATAGTCAGCGCATTATATAAATTTAGCCAGTAGGCTAGCTGTTCATCACGATTATAGTTATCAATATCAATTTGCTCTAGAAAATGGATGTATTGCTGTAACTTTGCAATATCTGCTTTGGTTATCGCAGGATAGTTCACTAAATGAATATCCTCATGATTGACAACCACATGATGTTTTAAGAAATCGCGCCAAAGCGTATGATCGATCGTTTGTTTAGATAATGGATTATTTGCCTCCCAAATCGGCCAGAGTTCTTTTTGATACATAGCCAGGGAATGCTGAGAAAATAAAAGGCTTATAACAGCTATCAGAAATAGGGAGAAACGCTTAGTCATGTTGTAATGCGGCACGGTGTTGTAAGGCACGGCTAATCGTATAGCCATCTAGGAATTCTAACTCCCCACCCGAAGGAATACCTTGTGCGAGTTGACTCAGCACGATGTCTAGGGGTTTTAGCATTTGCTGAATATGGTAGATGGTCGTTTGTCCTTCAATCGAGGGGCTAATCGCTAAAATAACTTCCTTGATTGCACCGGACTGAACACGGTTGTAGAGTTCAGGCAAGCCAATATCTTCTGGTCCCAAGCCATCAAGTGGTGAAATCTTTCCATTGAGAACAAAATAGGTCCCTTTAAAAACATGACTTTGCTCAATTGCCATCACATCAACGGGTGATTCCACTACACATAGCGTTGCGGGATCACGCTTTTCATCTGCGCAAATTGGACAAATAGCCTGCTCAGCAAAAAAACGGCATTGTTGGCATGCATGCACCCCATTCATCGCCTTTTCAAGGCAAGTTGCTAAGTGTAAACCACGTTGACGATTGGTTCGTAGCAAATGAAAAACCATGCGTTGAGCCGATTTTGGCCCAACACCTGGTAAACATCGTAATGCATCGGCTAATTGTTCGACAAGGGTCATGAACTATGTTTATTCCTTGCCTTCATCTTTCATAAAGTCTTGAGGAATATTTAATCCAGCAGTTAATTGACGAATTTTTTCTTGAGATTTTTTCTCAACGCGATCCGTTGCCGAGTTAATAGCAGCTAACACCAAGTCTTGTAACATGCTGCTATCGGATACATCTTCATCCAATAAAGAGTCATCAATCGTCACTTCCAAAGCCTGATGACGACCATTCATTTTAACTTTAACCATGCCACCGCCGGCTTCGCCCACGACGACCATTTCAGTCAACTCATTTTGTGCTTGTTGCATTCGCTCTTGCATCTTTTGAGCTTCTTTCATTAGGTTAGATAAATCAGCCATGAAAACCTCGCTGTTGTTTCAAATAATAACATTATAGTTCATCTGATAAAAAAGTTATAGAATTTTCGAGCACATTTGCTGAAAAACTTTCTTGAATTTCTTTTACCACCGGATCTGACGCTATCGCCTCAAAGGCTTTTTTTTTATCCTCGGCCTCTTTGGCTGCTTGAATTTTTGCTGGCGTATTATGAACTTCCGGCAATTCTTCAATATGCAACTTGATGGGCCGGTTAAAATGGGCAGCTAAAGCGTCAGAAATTCGCTCTCGCACAGAAGGGATAAACAAAGACAAATGTCCACCATGCGTGACCAAATATATCGCATTCTCTTCTAATGTCTTTAAAGACGTGTTATCGAGTGCTGTCTTTGCCATGCCAGACACATTCAATTTGGCAACAAGACTTGCCCAATCGGTCGGTGTATCCATTGTTTGCTCTTTGCCATCTGGTTTATCTGCTTTGACCTTCGTGTGCGTGTCTGATTTCTTGGTTTCAATCGGCTCAGACAAGGGCTCTGCTGAATCTTGGAGCTCAGGCGATTTTGGCGGGTTTGTGCTACCCGTTTGGGGCATTACCAATGGTTCAGTTTGTTCTGTTTGATTCGATTTTTTTGAGCCTGTATGCTCGACCTCCACCACCGGTGATTGGCCGCTAACGGTTGCATTTGCAATCGATGCTTTAGCTGTGGTTTGTGGCGGATTACTGAATAAGCCAGAACTACTTTTAGCATTTGATGTGCCATCAGGCTTTGTTTGTTTTGGCATTGGCCCAAACTGAAGCAGGCGTATCAAGGTCACATCAAACCCAATTGCTGGCATGGGTGCCAACGATAATGCTTCTTGGCCATTTAGTAAAATTTGATAAAAAAGTTGTAAATCCTCGCCCGACCAATAATTTGCTAACTCGGTTAATGCATCATTTAAGGATGGAACACCGTCGATGTTGCCAACTTGCTGATAGATCATCATTTGGTGTAAATGTTGCAACAATTGTTCGTTAACGTACGAATAATGCCCACCTTCCTGACCAATCTTTGCAGCGATAGTCAGCATTGTTTGCGCATCATTGCCTGCGAGTGCCTGTAAGAGGTGCAGCGCATAATCTTGTTGAGTGTAACCTAACATATTTTGGGTAGACGTTAAGGTTACTTGTTGATTACCAATCGCTAACGCTTGGTCGAGTAAACTCAATCCATCACGCATGCTACCTTGTGCTGCATGGGCAATCACTTCGATCGCTGATTGTTCGTAAGATAACGACTCAGCCGTTAATATTTCGATTAATTGGGCAATGATGGCTTGTTCACTAATCGCTCGTAAACTAAATTGCAAACAACGAGACAAAACCGTCACAGGAATTTTTTGAGGATCGGTGGTAGCTAAGAAAAATTTGACATGTGCGGGGGGTTCTTCCAGTGTTTTCAGCAACGCATTAAAACTGCTTTGGGAAAGCATATGAACTTCGTCGATCAAATAGATTTTGAAGCGACCTTGTGTTGGCAAATACTGCGCATTATCGAGCATCTGTCGCGTATCTTCGACCCCAGTTTTCGATGCAGCATCAATCTCAATTAAATCAAGAAAACGACCCTGTTCAATAGCAACACACGCATCACATTGTAAGCATGGCTCGGCACTTATTCCCTGTTCGCAATTCAAGGCTTTGGCAAAAAGGCGTGCAATGCTGGTTTTACCGACGCCACGGGTACCTGTAAAAAGATAGGCATGATGTAAGCGTTGCTCTTTGAGGGAATGTATGAGGGCCTGGCTGACATGGTCCTGCCCAATCAGCTGGGAAAAAGTTCGAGGACGCCATTTGCGTGCTAGGGCAATATAGCTCATTGACTCGTATCACCTCTAAGTTTGGGCGGCGGTTTCAAAAGCCACACCCCGACGCCCGAATCCACTGCTACCGCTGCTCCCTTCCGGGCCTGACGGGGTTCACAGGTTTTCGTCGTGAGGGGACCTAGGAAACCACCCTAACTGGAAACGTCATGGTAACAAAGTTGCTATTGAAATGCTAGCAAATTTGGCGATTTTGCCTAGGTAACAAAAAAACAACCTTCGTCTGATAACGTGAACGTTTGCGTTATCGTCTGCGTTACCGTATCTAAGCATCTATTTTCATGAGCGCGCTCTAGCCAATTTAACTGATGCAAAATTGCTTCGTGTTATCTAGCAAATGGATTATTTAAAACAATCGTTGAATCACGTTCAGGCCCGGTTGATAAAATGTCAACAGGAACTTCCAGCAAGCTTTCCAGCCGCTTGATATACGCCAATGCATTCGCAGGCAATTGTTTTAAATCAGTGATGTCTGCTGTCGATTCAGTCCAGCCTGGCATGCTTTCATAAACAGGTGTTATCCCTTGAAAAGCATCTGCAGATTGGAGCGGATAGTCTATACGGCTACCATCGGGCTTTTCATAAGCAACAGCGATTTTAATCGTATCTAGGCCATCAAGCACATCTAATTTTGTAAGACATAAGCCCGTAATGCTATTCAACTCAATGGATCGCCTCAACAAAACCGCATCAAACCAACCACATCGCCGTGGACGACCGGTCACTGCACCAAACTCACAACCACGATCTGCCAAACGTCGGCCAATGTCGTCCTGCAATTCCGTTGGGAAAGGTCCGCCACCCACTCGGGTTGTATACGCTTTTGTGATCCCTAATATATAATCAAGAAAACGAGGCCCCACACCGGCACCATTGGTCACTGATCCCACGCAAGTATTGGATGAAGTGACGAAGGGGTAAGTGCCATGGTCAATATCTAAATAGACGCCTTGCGCGCCTTCAAAAAGAATATTATCTCCTTGACGGCGATGGGCGTGTAGCATAGCCGTGATATCCCCAACCATCGGCTTCAATTCATTTGCCCAATGCTTAGTCGCACTGATTACTTCCTCTTCAGAAACGGGATCCGCTTGATAAAGCTGAGTTAAAAGAAAATTATGGTACGATAATAAGCTTGTGAGCTTTTGTTGGCATAAATTTTCATCGAATAAATCAGCCACTTTGACCGCTCGACGTGCCACTTTATCTTCATAAGCAGGTCCAATGCCACGACCCGTCGTACCAATGGCAGAGCTACCCTTTGCTTTTTCTCGAGCCTTATCTAAAGCAATATGAGAAGGTAATATCAAGGGACAAGCGCCACTGATATGAAGGCGTGAGCGAACATCAATCCCCCTCGCTTCAAGTTCTTGGATTTCACCTAGCAAGGCATCCGGCGCCACCACCACACCGTTGCCGATATAGCAATGAACATGCGCTCTTAATATACCAGAAGGGATAAGCCGAAGTATCGTCTTCTCTCCATTGATTTTCAGGGTATGTCCTGCGTTATGGCCACCTTGGAAACGAGCAACAGCTTTTGCATCTTGCATCATCAAGTCAACAATTTTACCTTTGCCTTCATCACCCCACTGGGTGCCGACAATGACAACATTTTTACCCATAATCAACTCTTTTTATATATGGTGAACTATCGTTAATAAAACAACGCCAAATACCATACTGATTAAACCAGCTTTTCGTATCGTATCTTGATTTAACAAACTCAAGCGCAACATGTTGCTACGCCATTTTGATGGACTGATAAAAGGTAACATTCCTTCTATCACAAACACCAGAGCAATTGCTGATAAAAAATCAATTAACATCTGATCTCCAGACTATTTTTCACCTGCTGCATTGAGCACCGGAATTATTCGACATGACTCGTTCATGGTTGCCAACCAGATAATAAAAGAAAGCTGTCTAGCAGCTTTTGACACGTCAGCACGCTGAATAAAGCACCCCTCAATCAGCCCAATAAAAAAGGGTTAAGCGTACTTAACCCTATTCGGTTAGTTTGAGCAGAGCCATCGTGAAGCAACGCTTTATCCAGATGGCCAGGTGACTAAACTGGTTGGTCACGCAAATAGCCCATCAATGTATTATCTCAGGGCATTATACTTAGTTTTTTTTCGGATTACCATTGCTATTGGTAAGTGAATGCTTGAAGTAGTCAAAGAATGAGCTACTTTGATCTAATACCAAAATATCTTGCTTATTATTAAAGCTATCCTGATAGGCGCGCAAGCTGCGATAAAATCGGTAGAAAATCTCATCTTTCGCATAAGCATTCGCATAAATTGCCGCGGCTTTCGCATCAGCGAGTGCTCTTGTTTCTTTTGCTTTTTTTATGGCTTCCGATTTTATAATGGTGACTTCAGCATCAGCAGAAGCCTTAATTGCTTCAGCCTTAGACTGACCATCAGCACGATGTCCCCGCGCAATTTTCTCCATATCAGCGCGCATCCGCTGATATATTGCGTTTGACGTAGAAGGTGGTAGCTCAATCCCCTTGATGCGGACATCAACCACTTCTATCCCTAATGTATCCGCTTTCTCTTCCGCCTTTTGTCGCAATTCATTCATCACTTCATCGCGGCTGTCAGAGACAACTTGGGAGATAGTCCGTTTTCCAAACTCAGCCCGTAACCGGGTATTGATCTGCTGCTCCAGTAGTGTTTCGGCCTTGAAAGCAATCCCACCCGTCGATTTAAAATAGCTGGGTAAATTTTCAATACGCCATTTCACATAATAATCAGCAATAACATCTTTCTTCTCTTTAGTCACAATACGAGAAGATTTAATATCCAAGGTTTGCAGACGCACATCAAAAACACGGACGCTTTCAATAAAAGGCCATTTGAAATGTAGACCAGGTTGTAAAATGATGGTTTGGTTTGATGAATCAGTTTTTAATCGGCCGAGACGCAACAATAAACCATTATAGCCTTGACTGATTGTGAACACCGTTGAAAGAATACCAATCAAAACGAAAAACACCACCACGGCAACGGTTGTTTTAATACCATTCATCTAGATATCCTCCCCTTGACTATACGTCTTACGGATTTGTTGACGCCCGGAAGAGATGCTATTTTGCATCTCATCTAATTGTTTATTTTGTGAATCATCCAGTGACATTATCTGCGATGACATCCCTTTTTGATTAACTAATTTTTCCAAAGGCAGGTACATCAAATTACCCGATTTGCCATCAACGATGATTTTGCTTGACTGACTTAACACCTGTTGCATGGTATCAAAATACATTCGATCAGACGTTACTTTGGGCGCATTTTTATAAGGTGACAAAAGTGCGATAAATTCAGCCACGTCTCCTTCAGCCTTATTAACTGCTTGTTCCACATAGGCCCGTGCTTCTTGGAAAATTCGCTTGGCTTGACCTTTTGCAATTGGTACAACTTGTGCTTCATAAGCCTTTGCCTGCTCGATAAAGCGTTTTTCATCTTCTTGCGCTTTGATGGCATCATCAAACGCATCCTGAACGCTCTCAGGTGCCCTTGCAGGTTGTGGGGAAACACTAACAACCATAATCCCGACTTTGTAACGATTTAAAATAGCCTCCAAGGAAGTCTGAACACTTGCACCCCACGTTTCGCGGCCTTCGGTAATAATTTCATTCAAGGTGGTTGTCCCAATCACTTGGCGCAAGGCGCTTGATGTTGCTTGACGGAGGCTTTCTTGAGGGTCAGTTACTTCAAACAAATAATTTTTTAAATCGGCAATGCGATATTGAACGGCCAACGAAACTTGCACCAAATTCTCATCGCTGGTCAACATCTGACCCGAATAAGAATAGTCCAT
The DNA here is from genome assembly GCF_964199965.1 of Legionella sp. W05-934-2. Taxonomy (NCBI): domain Bacteria; kingdom Pseudomonadati; phylum Pseudomonadota; class Gammaproteobacteria; order Legionellales; family Legionellaceae; genus Legionella; species Legionella sp. W05-934-2. The sequence goes on from NZ_CAXMZT010000007.1 coordinate 66,332, forward strand.
GACGCTTTCGACATTACGAATAATCTTGGTTGAAATGATTCGCGGAATCCAATGAGGTCCTGAACCGACCGTGTTCACATATTTTCCGAAACGAAGAATAGCCGCTTGCTCAGCGGGTTGAACAATGAAGATTCCAGAAAGTAGCCAAATCACGAATAAAGCAGCAAATACTATGCCAATGATAAACCCCCCTCCGGGTGGTGTCGTTTCATCATTGCTACCTCCGCGTCCTTTACCACCCATGAACGATTTTTTCAGCTTTTGTTGAAATCGTTTCAAGGCTTCATCCAAATCAGGCGGCTCCTGTTTTCCACCCCAGGGATCTTTTTCATTTCCTGAATCATTCCATCCCATTGTCTATTCTCCGGAAAATGGCTAAAACTAGCATTTTATGGGGAACTTTGCAGGAAGGCAAGTGATAAGGTAAATGACAGAGCAACTGCGTCGAATTGAAACAGCGTCGTTGCGACCCAGAACGCCGTCTAGGGCAAGCAACGACCTCAAGTAATCCACTAGGCTTTTTCTAGTTGCAGCATGACATCTTGGTTAAAATTAGCGACGATCAATCCTAATAATTTCACTAATTGGCGATAATCTTGGATGTCAAAAACACCGGCTTGCTGATGGGCATAACGCATGGGAATACCAAGATTTATGACGGGCACACCTTTACCAGAGGTTTGTATCCTGGCACCGTCTTCACCGTATCCGGATTCTAGCTCAAGCTGTAGAGGAATATTGTTTTTTCGGGCAAGCGCTATCACCCACTCAACCAGCGCTTGATTGGGGATCATACTCCTATCATAAACAAACAACGTCGGTCCAGCACCCAACTTGATATGATTTTTTCGTTTTGCGGAAACTTCAGGATAATCATCGGCCAAGCCAATTTCAACGTTAATCGCAACATCCGCTTGCGTACTAGCATAAATAGTGCTCGCGCCACGCATCCCTACTTCTTCTTGCACGGTTGCTGCAGCAAATAATTGATTGGGTTGATGACGAGGAGAAACATTTTTCAACGTGTCAGTGATGGCAGCAAGGCCAATTCGGTCATCCAATGCTTTGGCAAGATAGCGTCTGTCGCTTAGCTTGGTAAACTTGCTGGCTGGCGCAATTGCTAGTCCTGGGCGTATGCCAAATTGTTGCTCAGCTTGTTGCTTACTAGTAGCACCGATGTCAATAAACAATTTACTAAAATCAGGTGTCTTTGTTTTATAGTCATCTTTTAATAAGTGAGGTGCATCAAAGCCACTATATCCCGTGACCACCCCAGAGGGCGTTTGGATATGCCACCGTTGTGCAAATGTGACAGGACCATAGATGCCGCCAATTGCCTGTACTCTAATGAAACCATCATCGGTGATTGAGTCAACCATCAGACCCACTTCATCCATATGAGACATCAGCAATAAGCGGGGGCCTTGTTGGTTATTGCTATGACCCGTAATAATATTCCCCATCCCATCGGATTTAAAATCTCGGGTATAGGGCTGCCAATGCTCTTTTAACCATAAACGGACCGGTTTTTCAAAACCAGAAATTGCGGCTATTTCACTTAATTGGGCGATGTTTTGAAGATCTGCATCCATTGCCTTGTTAGCACCTACTGCATGGCAACTGATGGCGAACAACAATCCACTTGCTAACCATTTTTTCATATCATCTCCTATTGACTTACTCTTTTTTAAATATTAAATCCCACACACCGTGTCCTAATTTTTCGCCTCGCTGTTCAAATTTGGTTAAAGGTCTTGAGGCTGGCCGAGGCACATAGCTATTCGTTTGCGATTGATTGGTGAGATGAGTATTCTCGCTCAAGACATTCAACATCTGCAAAGCATAGGGTTGCCAGTCCGTGGCGCAATGGATAAACCCACCTGGCTTTAATTTATCAACCATTTTGGCAACCCAATCGGATTGAATCAATCGGCGTTTATGATGTTTGGTTTTATGCCAAGGATCGGGAAAGAAAATTTGAAACCCGTCCACCGAATTATCAGCCACATAGTCTTGGATTATCGAAACAGCATCTTGATCGATGATACGAATATTAGTTAATGCTTTTTCATGAATTAAAAAGGCAATATTGCCAATTCCTGCTTGATGCACTTCAATTCCCACATAATTAAGCTCGGGATTTTGCTCAGCCATGGTGACCAACGTCTGCCCCATGCCAAAACCAATCTCGATGATCGTGGGTGCATTTCGACCAAACAGCATCTGCCATTGCCATAGCCCTGGCTCTAGTGGCAGGACATAGTCTGCGAAATAATCACTTAATCCTTTGTTTTGGCGAGCAGTCAAACGACCACCTCGCCTAACAAAACTGCGAATCTTGCGTTTCAAGTTAACCTCGTTAAAACTCGGATGAGATTTGTGGCGCAAATTGTTGTATATTTTGTTTAAATTGCTGCTTAATTTGGGTCAAGGCCAGCTCATCATCGGCCTCAAATCGAGCCACTAAGCAAGGGGTGGTGTTGGAAGCTCTTAATAGGCCCCATCCCTTATCAAACTCAACTCGCATCCCATCCAAGGTAATTTTTTTACCCCCGGTGAATACCGACTTATCGACTAATGTCTGCATCGTGCTAAATTTCACCGACTCATCCACCGGAAGATGTATTTCAGGTGTGCTAACACTATCGGGAACGTCTTCGAACTGTTGATCCGCATCCCGGTCATCGTCACTGAGCAACTCGAGTAGCCGGCAGGCGCTATATAACGCGTCGTCAAAACCAAACCACCGGTGCTTGAAAAAGATATGGCCACTTAGCTCCCCCGCTAACGCCGCTTTTTCTTGTTGCATAACCCGCTTTAGAACAGAATGGCCTGTTGGCGACATCACCGGTCTCCCACCATAGGATTCGATATATCGAGGAAGGTTGGCTGAACATTTCACATCGTAGACAATCGTCGCACCGGGTTCTGCTTTTAATACGCCTTTAGATAACATCATCATCACCCTGTCAGCCCAGATTAAGCGCCCTTTTGGGGTGATGACGCCTAATCGGTCAGCATCCCCATCAAAGGCAAAGCCAATATCCGCTTGGGTTTCTTTAACTAATTTTTTTAAATCGCTTAAATTCGCTTCAATGGTGGGATCGGGGTGATGATTGGGAAAACGTCCATCCACATCGCAATACAAGGGAATCACCGTGCAACCCATCGCTGTTAAAACCTCAGGGACATATCGACCGGCAATACCATTGCCACAATCAACAACCACTTTGAAATGTCGCTTGATGCGATGGTCAGAAACAATCCGATCCCGATAAACATCAAAAATGGCAGTGGTTTGGTATGTGCCTTCTCCGCGATGAAAGGTTTTATTGACAATCAGATTTTTTAATTGTTGAATGTCGTCAAATACGAGCGTTCGTCCGGCAATCACCATTTTAATCCCATTATCTGACGCCGGGTTATGGCTTCCCGTGACCATCACACCGCAATCGCTTCGCTGTTGATAGGTTGCGAAATAGAGCATAGGGGAAGTGACTTCGCCCAAATCAATGACATCAATACCACTATCGATTAACCCTGCTGACATCGCTTTTGCTAACTGCGGGCTTGTTAACCGACCATCTCGACCCAGGTATATGACTTGTCGGTCCTGCTGTTTCATTAAGGTGGCTATCGCGTTACCAATGGTGTAATAGGCATTTTCTGAAAAAGCAGTGCCAATCTGGCCTCGAATATCATAGGCACGGAAAACGCTATCTGGAATAGCAACAATTTCATAGGCCATTATTGCCTCCCAGAACTGCCAAAGCCACCTTCGCCCCGATCGGTTTGATTAAATTCATCGACAACTTCAAAAGAGGCTTGAATCACTGGAACAAAGACGAGCTGAGCAATCCGGTCACCTGGCTCAATGGTAAAATAATCGTTTCCTCGATTCCAACAGGATACCTTTAGCTCCCCTTGATAGTCTGAATCAATTAAACCCACTAAATTACCCAATACAATGCCGTGTTTATGGCCTAACCCTGATCGCGGTAAAATGACAGCAGCCAAACTCGTATCACCAATATGGATGGCCATGCCTGTTGGAATCAACAATGTTTCGCCAGGAGCAAGTTGGTATGCGCTTTCAAGGCACGCCCGTAAATCAATGCCAGCCGAACCATCCGTTGCATACGTTGGCATGGGGAAATCATTCCCTAAGCGCGGGTCTAACCGTTTTAGTTGTATTTTTCTATCCATTATGTATGCCTCAAATTGCAATCAGTGAGGCGTATTTTGCAGATTTGTTGCAATAAATGCAATGATTTGAGCAGCGATTCGTGTTTTATGATTATTGGGTAACTCGATTACTTTATCCGATGTGATAAGGGTTACTTGATTCGTTTCTTTGCCAAACACTTTATCATTGCCCACTTCATTAGCCACGACTAAATCCAGCTGTTTACGAACCAGTTTATCTTTTGCATGCGCTAATACATGTTGCGTTTCTGCAGCAAAGCCAACCACGTAAGCAGGCAGCCCACTCTTTGCGACCGTCGCAATGATGTCAGGATTATTTATGAGTTCTAACGTATGATTTTTTGCCTGTCCCCGTTTGATTTTTTCTGCTTGGGGTGTTGTCACAGAAAAATCGGAAACGGCCGCACATCCGATGACAATCATATCTTTCTTTAATAACCCATTCACGGTTTTTAACATATCGGCAGCACTTTCAACACGATACAGTTGCACGCCCGAAGGGGGGGATAAGGAAACGGGGCCGGATACTAATAATACCTTTGCGCCGGCATGTTTGGCAGCGCGCGCTAAGGCATATCCCATTTTCCCCGAGCTACGGTTACTCAAATAACGCACCGGATCAATAGCCTCTAAGGTTGGGCCTGCTGTAATTAACACCGTTTGACCCTGCAGGGATGTTTTGAAATCCGCTAAACGCAGTTGTTCAATGATTGCTTCTACTTCGGGTAAACGGCCTGGGCCAAATTCACCACAAGCCTGAGCGCCCTCATCAGGCTCCATGACCATCACACCATAGCTGCGCAACGTGGCAACATTGGCTTTCGTGGCTGGATGCGACCACATGCTATGATTCATGGCGGGACAAATCACCACCGGATTGGTGTTGACTAAAAATAGCGTCGATAGCAAATCATCCGCTAGTCCATAGGCAAACTTAGCAAGACAATTAGCCGATGCAGGGGCTATGACAAACAAGTCTGCCCACCGCGCCAACTCAATATGACTCATGCCCTTTTCAGCTTCTGCATCGAACAACGCCGTGCGCGGTGGCTGGCCACTCAGGGCTTGGATACTCAAAGGCGTGACAAAATGAGACGCGGAATCCGTCATCACCACGCGGATGTCTGCGCCTAAATGGGTTAACTCACGAATGAGCAACAGCGCTTTATAGGCAGCCACCCCACCTGTAATGCCAACTAAGATGTTGGCCCCAGTAAAATCTTTCATGCAAACCTATCCAGAAAAGCACCATTGATTGCCTATATCATAGTCGAAATTAAGGCAATGTTCCTAGCCTAACTTTATTTCATACTCATAAAATAGCAAATTGATTAACGAGTTGCCATAAAAACCGTTGACTACTAGCCACCTCTTGCAATCCGCCCCCCCAATGGTAATAATGAAGTGAGTCGCATGATTTTGGTCTTTAATGCTATTATCGCTGGCTAGGGCGTATCCTCACTCCATTAGTTAAAGCGAAAAATAATTAATTCAATAAGTAGGAGCGGCAATGAGCCATCACATTTGGGCACAACATTACAACCCTGAAACCAAGGAAGAAATTGGCGAATTGGCGCACCAACATTTATCCTCCATGCTTTCCGAAGTCGCTATCCAATACGCCAATAAGGTGGGCTTTAGCCAAATTCTGCCTAATGGGATGCACGCATCTCTAACCTACCAACAAGCCGATGAGCTTTCCGATGCGTTTGCTTGTTTTCTACGCAATAACTTAAATCTTCGCCAAGGAGACCGCGTTGCCGTCCAGTTGCCGAATTGTTTAAGTTATGCCATTGCCGTATTTGGCATCCTGAAAGCAGGCTGTGTGTTAGTCAACACCAACCCACTTTATAAAGCCGAGGAAATGACCCACCAATTTGCTGATGCAGGCGCTAAAGCATTGGTTATCATTGATATGTTCACCGATGCATTACCTGAAGTGATTCCCCAAACCGCCATTGAACACATCATCACTGTCAGGATTGATGAGTTTTATTCACCCATTCAAAGTGGCCTCATCCGCTTTATCCAAAAATATGTCAAACGAGTCATCCCCCATTTAACCCTTCCCTATACCCCATTTTCCCAAGCACTCGAGAAGGGCAAATCACAGTTAAACAAAGGGGAGAGCGTCAAAGCATTCATCGAAGGGCTTGATGAAAATTCGTTGGCGTTATTGCAATACACGGGTGGAACCACCGGTGTTTCCAAAGGGGCTATGCTCAGTCATAAAAACCTCATTTCCAACATGATGCAAATGCTGGAGATGGTTGGTTCTTATTTAAAATCTGGCGAAGAAACGGTGTTAACAGCACTGCCTCTTTATCATATCTTTGCTTTTACTGTGAATTTATTAGGGTTTTATTTTATGGGGTCTCACAACATATTGATTCCCTCCCCACGCCCTGCTAGCAATATGAAAAAAGCCTTTGAAACTTACGATATTACTTGGATGAGTGCAGTTAATACATTACTCAATTCCTTGCTCAATGAAACATGGTTCCTTGAAAATCCACCAAAGCATATGAAAGCGACTGTATCAGGTGGTATGCCATTGCATGAAAATGTGGCAAAAAAATGGGAAAGAGTGACTAAATCCCCCGTTGTTGAAGGGTATGGATTAACGGAATCGTCCCCATTGCTATCCTTTAACCCGTTAGGTGGCAAAACTAAAATTAATTCCATCGGTATTCCCGCTCCCTCCACAGAAATGAAAGTGGTCAATGAAAAAGGCAAGGAAATGCCCATTGGCGAAGCCGGCGAAATTATTGCTAAAGGACCTCAAATCATGCTTGGGTATTGGCAACGCCCTGAGGAAACCGCCAATACCATTCGGGATGGATGGTTATATACCGGTGATGTTGCTACCATGGATGAAGAGGGCTATTTCACCATCGTTGATCGTAAAAAAGATATGATTATTGTCAGTGGCTTTAATGTATACCCCAACGAAGTCGAATCTTGCATCGCTAAATATGACGGCGTCATGGAAGTGGCTGTTATTGGTGAACCAAATGACAAAACGGGAGAAGCAGTTATCGCGTATGTTGTCAGGAATTCCCCAGACATGACCGAAGAAAATTTACGGCAATTCTGCAAACAACACCTTGCCGATTACAAGGTGCCAAGACGGGTTATTTTTCAACAAGAGTTGCCAAAGAGTACGGTGGGTAAAATTCTACGCCGTTCATTACGAAAGCAACCCAATGTTCAAACTATGGAAGTCAGTGAACCGGCTTGATAGTGCTTTCCTCCATACTGGACAAACAAAACTGATCTAATACGGGCGCGGGCACTTTTTAAATCAGTGCTTTTTGTCCGGTAATGATAGTGCTTTCCCATACTTGGTTTAACTGATTAATGACAGCTTCGGCCGGGATTAAGGACATGGTATCTAGGCCGTGAATTTGTGTTCCCCAAGGGATAGTGTCGACAGTCTTTCCAAGGACTTTTTCGACCGCTTCATCATAGTAATCGACAGCCAAATGGCGATAAGGGTAAGGACCCGATATTTTCCCAGACGTTACTGCTTGCAAGGCAATCACCGGTGTGCCAACGGCTCCAGCCATATGGGAGGGACCCGTGTCTGGACAAATCATTAATTTAGCTTGTTTTATCACAGCCATCAATTGAGGCGGTTTTGTTTTACCCACTAAATCGAACACCTCAACTTCCGCCAAAATAGCATCTGCCAGCTGCCTATCAAAATGACCCGGACCACCGGTTAATACGATATGACAATCCAGATTAGCCTTTGCATACTTGATAACAGAAATATACCGGTCAACAGGCCAGCTTCGTTCGGGTTTGCTTGCAGCCGGATTTAAACAAATAATGGGCATACCTTGGGGAAGATGGGATTTTGCCCATTCCTCATTTTCTACGCTAATGGGTATATCCCACCTGACATCTGTTTGCGGCACACCAAGAGCGTCGGCAAATTTTAAAAATCCTTCTAAGGTATGCTCCTTTCCTGGCTGAATCGCTTCATCGATAAACCAACCATGACCATCTTTTGCACGCTTGGTGTCATAGCCAATAATGCGTTTAGCCCGAATAAGCGGATAGAGGAGATTTGCTCTTAATGCTGCTTGAGCAGCTAAGCATACATCAAATTGATAAGATCGCATTTGTTGTCGAAACGCCCAAAAATCCTTTATCGATTTGGGTTTGTCAATCACGACAAAGTCAATTCCTTTCATCGGAGCGACGAGTTGATAAGCAAGTGATGAAATCACCCAGGTGATCGATGCATGAGGAAGCGTATCTTGAAGACGTCTGACAAGCGGAACAATCATCAACACATCGCCGAGAGCCGATAAGCGCACGAGACATATCGATTGGATCTTTTCTGGTTGAACGTTGACAGATCGTCGAAAAAGCATGTGGATGGCTACTTATCAAGAATATAGACAGCACCACAATAGGGACACACTTCCCTGCCTGTTTTTTCGATGGGCAAATACACTTTGGGGTGCGCATTCCAAAGCGTCATCTCATCGGTTGGGCAGGATAGGGGTAAATCGTTTGCAGTAATATGATATTCTTTGCGCTCACACGCTAATATTTTACCTTCTTGAGACATAGTTTACCTTATAGTAATTTAAGAATTTTCCCGCATTAGGCGTTAACCACATTACCCTCTCTCCCCCGTGCGCAGCATGGGGGAGAGGGATGGGGAGAGGGGGTTAACAATCGTTCGCGTTAGCGATACATTATTCGATCTGCCCTCTCCCTACACCCTCTCCCGTTCCTGGGAGAGGGGATTTTGGAATTACTGTAGGTTGGGCTCTAAAAGATAGACCCTTTTGCTAACTATAGAATTAAACCCTACGCCGACGTACCGCGGCTTGTCCGCGGTATCCAGTAACGCCCGTTTGTACCACACATCAGTATCAAAGCCAGCCCCTGGATCCCGCGAACAAGTCGCGGGACGTCGGAATAAACAATGTGTCGATCCTTTAGAACCCAACCTACACCCAATTATCCATGATTTCTTCAACGATGGCTACGATTCGTTCCCGATTTTGTTCCTGTTCTGCCATCATAATACGTCCATAGGGCCAGCGACGTAACCAGGTGATTTGTCTCTTGGCTAATTGACGTGTGGCGGCTACCCCTTTATCTAACAACTCCGATTCATTCAATTGACCTTGCAAATAGCGGTACACTTGCCGATACCCCACCATGCGCATGGAAGGGGAATGAATGGCGTTCGGCCATTGCTCGAGGATGCTTTTTGTTTCCGTCACCAACCCTTCCTTCAACATAGTGCTAAACCTTTCGGCAATACACTGATGTAGCCATGCTCTTTTTTTCGGTAGTAATAGGATATTTTCAAACCGATAGGGCAAGGGCCTGTTCTCTTCGATGAGGTGTGATAAGGGTTTTCCGGTTAAATAATAGACTTCCAGTGCTCGCGAAATACGCTGTTTGTCATGCGGATGGATACGTGTTGCTGTTATTGCATCAACCTCTGCTAGCGTTTGGTGTAGATATGGCCAACCTTTCGCTTCTCCTTGTTCGAGCAATTGACTTCGCAATGACTCATCGGCGCCGGGGAGTTCGGAAAGACCTATCTGTATGGCTTGAAAATACATCATTGTGCCACCAACCAATACGGGAATACGCTGATTGGTGAAACTTTTGTTGATGCATTGGTCGACATCTCGAACAAATTGAGCCGCTGAATAACTGCCATCGGGCTCAATTAAATTGATGAGCTGATGGGGGTAGCATAGAAGCTCTTCAACCGTTGGCTTTGCAGTACCGATAGCCATCTGTTGGTAAACCATTGCTGAGTCAACCGAAATAATATCGATGGGCAGTTTATCAGCCAAGGCCATCACCAGTTTTGTCTTTCCACTGGCTGTTGGTCCTAACACACAAAATACCGGTTTAACCATAGAGGATGCTCCGACAATGATTATCGGTTAATCGAATCATGCCGTTTAACTGATTTTGTTCGATTTCAGGCTGGTGGGCGTCACAATAAGCCGTCATTAAATCTATTATCGAAGCATCAATGGATGGCAAATGCTCAATGTAGGCTTTAATGATGAGTGAAAGCATGGATGAAATCGTCTGTGGTTTGGCATCAAGAATCTGATCAACAAGCACATGCAAAGGCAGTTGTGACAGCATCAAAGGCGTCCCCTGCCAATGCAAGGCATTCCCCTGAATGTTAGCAGTAAGGCCAAGCTGGGATAATAACGGCAGATAATCAACAAATGTTTCCTCATCCCCCGGTGTTAAGGGGTGGCTTAAAGGCACCAGTAATGGGCGGGAAGGTAACGGGAATGATTGTTGGTTGCAATGCCAAGTAAGTGCAGCTTCTATTAACACTGGTTTATGCCAAAGCAGCCAATGGCCTTGCCATTGGAAGATTCCATAGTCATTCGACACCGAATGAGACGACACTGGATTAATGTTAATACTTTGATGCATTCCAGGTATGTTCACCGGTCTCGTCGGTTCTGATATTTGCCAACGGCTCGTCAATGGGGAAGAGGTCGTTGAAAGGGTGCTTTGATACGATTGCTTATCTGCGATTGGTTTTGAGCCTAGCAGGTCTGTGATTTGTGAATAGATAAAATCATGAACTAATCGCGGCTGTTGAAATCGCAACTCATGCTTCGTTGGGTGAACATTGACATCCACTTCCGCAGGGTCAATGGTTAGATACAACAAACAAGCAGGGTGACGCCCCGGATAAATAACCGATTCGTAGGCTTGCTTTAAGGCATGGTTCAGCAATTTATCTTTGACCATACGCTGATTGACATAAATCCAAAGCTTGTCTGATTGAGAGCGTTGATAGGTTGCATCGCTTATCCAGCCACTTAACCGCATCCCCGCACGTTCGGCATCCACATAGTGGGCTGCCTGGATAAAGGGTTTTCCAAATAGCTTTTCAAGCCGAACAAGTAAACGCTTATCATCCGTTGCTGCGGGCAGTTGCAAGACGATTTTTCCATTGTTTCTTAACATAATTGCGGCTTTAGGCGTGCTTAAAGCAAAGCGTCGAACAACCCCTTCGAGCGCATGAAACTCCGTTCGCTCTGACTTAAGAAAGCGCTTTCGAACGGGTGCATTATAAAATAAATCGCGAACTTCAACGGTCGTGCCTCGTTGTCTTGCGCATGGGTTGACCTGCCAAGATTGTTCATGCCAGCGCAATTCACTGGCTTGAGGCATCTCATCGGTTTTAGATTGGATAGTTAAACGAGCCACTGAAGCAATACTCGCTAAAGCCTCTCCACGAAAGCCCATGGTATGGATAGCATACAAGTCATTTAATGTTTTTATCTTACTAGTCGCATGTGCTGCCACAGCAAGGGGTAGGTCGTCTGGATGGATACCAAAGCCATTATCTGCCACACTAATGCCATTCAAACCAGCATATTCCACATCGATATGGATCTGCGTTGCACCGGCATCACGGGCATTTTCGAGTAATTCTTTGACTACCGATGCGGGTCGTTCAATGACCTCACCCGCCGCGATTTGATTGGCTAGATCCGATGGAAGCGTCTGTATTCTAAGAATCATGAAGAAGCCGGGATTACTAACTTTTGTCCAATATTCACTTGTTCTGATTGTAGTTTATTTGCTTTTTTAAGCAAGTCCAGTTTGACATGAAATTGCCTTGCAATTTTTAATAATGTATCGCCTCGCTGCACTTGATATCGCGTTTCTTTTTTGATTTTCCCCGCCTTGACTGGCTTGTGAGATGATGCAGAAGGATACTCAAACTTTGAGCCCGGTGGAGGAAATTGTTGGAAATGCCTTTTAATGCCTGAGGTGATAGCCTGGGCCATCCGCTGTTGATACGATGAGCTGGTAAGATTTTTTTCTTCTATCGGATTGGAGATAAAGCCCGTTTCAACCAAAATCGATGGAATATCCGGTGATTTTAGAACGACAAATCGCGCTTGTTCTACCTTATCATTATGTAGCGATGTGATTTTGCCCATGTATGATAATACTTGCTCACCAACATTTAAGCTTGCACCGATGGTTGCTGTTTGTGATAAATCGATCAACACGGACCGAATCATGCCATCTTCATCGTCGAGATCCCCTAAATCAACCCCGCCCAACTCCGAGTAGTTTTCTTTTTCCGCTAACCACCTTGCTGCTTCACTGGTTGCACCTCTTTGCGATAAGGCAAACACCGATGCCCCTTTGGAGTGGGGATTTTTAAACGCATCAGCATGGACAGAGACAAATAAATCCGCATCATATTTACGGGCAATATTTAACCGATTGCGTAACGGAATATAATAGTCTCTATCTCGGGTTAAAATGGCCTTCATCCCAGGTTCTTTATCAATTTGGCGTTTGAGATTTTGAGCGATGGCTAAGACAACATTTTTTTCGTGTGAATGCTTTGGACCACTCGCGCCCGGATCTTTGCCGCCATGTCCTGCATCAATGACCACGACAATATTTCGTCGGCTGGCTAAAGGCTTAGGTGGTTGAATGTCTGGCTTAATGCTTTTTGAATTCGGTTTTGAATCGAAGGACTTTCCGCCTGGCTCCCCAATAGTAAAACGCAGACTTCGATGCTTATTCGGTAAATCGGCAACGACAAGTCGTAGCGTGGGTGATTCTTGCAAATCAAATACCAAACGATATTTATCACGTTCAGGACGGCCATCTCGAATTTTTTCGACCATGCCTGTTGGCTTGACACTCGCTAGATTAATACGTTTATCGATGTGATCAAAATCAACCACGAGTCGATAGGGTTTCATTAACGTAAAGTAACTGTAGGATGTGTTATTATCCACTTCAATATCGATAACGGTACCCACATGATGAACCGTGATATTGTATAGTTGGTTAGCAAAGCTAACTGACATCAAGCTGCTAAGCAAAATGCCAATAAACAATCTCATCGCTGTCCCCGCAAACAGTGGATAAAGGCTTCTCCGCGTTCGGTTTTAGCTGAAATAGTCATCATTCGCCCATTCTCCTTGATAGTCATATCAATCAGCACATCCAACACAGCCATAGCCGTTTGCGTTTTAGAAGGCCACTCGATAAAACAAACCGCGTTGTCAGTGACATAATCTCGAAAGCCAATGAATGCTAATTCTTCTTCATGGGCAATCCGGTACAAGTCGAAATGATGCACTTGCCAATTTTGACAATCGTATGTTTCGACAAGTGCATAAGTGGGGCTTTTGATTGCTCCCGTTATTCCTAATGCTCTTAGTAATGCCCTTATCAAGGTTGTTTTGCCTACCCCTAACTCACCCGATAATCCAATAACGCAGGGTGGTTGGACACAGCCACTCATTTGGGCTGCCCATTGCCCGGTGGCAGACTCATCCTCTAATTCAATTATTATGACATTGTTCATCAAAAACTCAATGGTATCTATAGCATCTCAGGCATAAAGTGCAACGTACCCAAATTATCACTTCGATTCAACAGCCCCTCATCCGCCCTCTGGGCACCTTCTCCCCATGTCTCCTGAGAAGGGAAAATGAAAGAAGATGTTTATAGCCGATTGATACAGGCGGGGATCCTGTCAATCACATCTCTGGCAATCATGGAAACTTCGCCATAATGCTTAGCCGCTTCATCCCCCGCAATGGCATGCAATAATACACCATATTGGCTAGCACGGCTTATATCCATTCCTTGAGCAAGCAAAGCAGCTATGATACCACTTAACACATCACCCATGCCAGCGCTAGCCATTCCTGGATTACCGTGCTGACATACATGGATGCCATGTCCGTCGCAAATCAGTGTCCCTACTCCTTTTAAGACACAAACACCACCATATTGGCTTTGAATTTTTTGGGCGTACGCAAGTCTGTCCGATTGCACTTCGCTAGCCGATATCCCTAACAATTTCCCCGCTTCGCCGGGATGGGGTGTTAACACCATTTGGCTTGATTGATAGTGTTTCATGTCTGCCAGCAAGTGCAGAGCGGATGCATCAATTAGCATGGTTTTATTAGCCTGCAACGCTTGGCTAAAACAGCCTTTCGCCCAATCATCCTCGCCTAATCCAGGACCTACCACCAACACGGTGGCTTTTTCAAGTAATGCTTTTGGGATGTTCGCATCATCTATACCATACACCATGGCCTCAGGCACGACGGGTAATACCGCTGTCATGTTAGCGCGGCGTACCACGGCACTGACCAAACCCGCACCTGTTCGCATGGCTGCTAATGATGCCATGGCAACAGCACCCGCCATCCCCTCGTTGCCGCCAATAATCAAAACATGTCCAAAATGCCCCTTATGAACGTTTCGCTTACGCGCAAGAAAACCGTAATCTGTTAGAGGTAATGTGTTGGCAATTGCTGGATAGGATGCTAAGAAATCGTCCTCATTTAAGTTAGCAACATGGATTTCCCCAGCATGATCCGGTCCATCTGCCATATACAACCCTATTTTGGCGCCAATCAAGGTTACCGTATAATTTGCATGAACAGCAGCGCCCATCGCACAGCCCGTATCAGCATTTAATCCCGAAGGCAAGTCAATCGAAACAACGGGGCAAGGTTGCCGATTAATCCAGTGAATAGCGGATAAGATGGGTTCACGACACGGGGCTGATAAACCAATTCCCACTAGACCATCAATGATAACCGCATTAGCCAATAAGGCTTCTTGTTCATCGAAAGGCTTCAAACTCAACCCAGAAAATTCGGCTTTTTCAGCTGCCCTTGCGGCACTGCCTGTCAATCTGTCACGTGGTATTACCATTCTAACATCCACGAATTTACCTGCTGTTTTCAGCAAAGCAGCAACTGTCAATGCATCGCCACCGTTATTCCCACCACCTATCACACAAACATAGTGTGATGGACTCGGATAATATCGACGGATAAACCGATAGACCGCATCAGCCGCTTTTTGCATCAAGTCCCATTCAGCGACGTGCTGCATGATTTGGCTTTCAATCGCCCTTATTTGTTCGGTCTTATAGAGCTTAGGCATAATTAACTGTTAGCAAACATAATACCAAGCCAGTAGATTAGCAACGCAATTTGCACCGCATATAATAAAAATCTTGCCATGACCGCATAGATTCGTACGGAATAGAGATGGACTAACGACTGAGCAATTCGGCAAGTTAGAAAAAGATAAGCCAGTGGATCAATGAGTTGCACTTGATTGAGCATAAAAGCAATCAAGCAAACACCCACGACCATGGGTAAGTTTTCAAGGCAGTTCATTTGCGCTCGATGAATGCGATGGGCAAATGGCGCAAGCATTTCACCGTCAGGTGTGATATGCCTTAAGTGGAATCTTCCTGAACCAACCGCATGAAATCGCGACACCGAAACACCCAATAACAAGATAATCGACCAGGTAATAAACCCCATTAACATCAGAACTGTTGGTGACATAATCATTCCCTTATACTTAGGGTGCGTCAGTATAGTTAGCACGAGACTGTATACGTGATCACTACGGGGACGCTCCCAGTTTGTCTAAAGCATTTTCTCAACCCAATACCCCACCTCTGCCCATTGGCATCTACTTTCCTTTTTTGGGAAAGGAAAATGAGGGGTGTTATTTAGCAAAGTCATATCCATAATAGCAGAAAAATAGTTAAAAAAAACAGCATTTTAAGTAAGTGTTTTCTCTAACATGTATTATTTACGAAGTAATAATGTCATCTTAAACATACACGCAAATCATTGGATAGGATGTGAGGGTTGGTAACAATGTTGTAAAGATTGCGAATGCATAGGGTAAAGAAATTTTGGGAAAGTTTTGAAAGATTTTCACCCTTTCGAAAACATGCTAGGCTTGTTGTTTTTTTGATGAAACGATTATGTTACCGTCAGCCAATGAGTTAGTGTATTTTATTGAAGTATCCAACTGCTTAAATCTTTCGCGTGCGTCTGAGCGGCTTGGCATTAGCCAGCCTTCTTTAAGTTTGGCGATTAAGCGCCTGGAACAAAGCATTGGTATTCCGTTGTTTATTCGCCATAAACAAGGGGTATCGCTCACCCAAGCTGGTAAGCAGTTAGTGGTTCATGCGCGCCAGCTGTTACAATATTGGGAAAATACTCGCTCAAAAGCCTTGGCGTCTCATCATTTTGTCCAAGGGTTTTATACCATCGGCTGCCATTCCGTCATTTCATCCTATTTGCTGGCTGATTTTTTACCCAAACTTCTGGCAAAACACCCGAAATTAGAAATCCATTTACGCCATGATATTTCGCGAAAAATCACTGAAGAAGTCATTAACCTGTCTTGTGATTTGGCGATTATTGTTAATCCAATTGAACATCCCGACTTAGTCATCAAGAAATTATGTCAAGACAAGGTCACCTTTTGGGTGAAAAAGGATTTATCGCCGCTACAGATGATCCAAGACCCCAATGCGGTGATTTTATGTGATCCCAGTCTTACCCAAACGCAATGGTTACTCAAACAACGAGACGAAGCGGGCATTAAAGCCAAGCGGTTAATGACCAGTAATAGCTTGGAAGCCATCGTTAACCTAGCATTGACCGGCTGCGGCATTGCCATTTTACCGGAACGAGTTGCCAATCGATTAGGCAATAATGAACTCATTCCCATTGCCAATGCCCCAGCATATGAAGATGATATCTGCTTGGTCTATCGCCATGAAAATCGGGATCTGATGGCCATGCAAACGATCATTGAATCCCTAAAAGCGCATATTAAGGCTGCCTGAATCCTTTTTGGGGAAGCTAGCGATTGACATGCCCCCAAGGCGGTATCTCCCCTAAGATCATTTGGGGATCATAACCTAAATTTACCATGCGAAACCATTCATAGTTGAGATATCGGTTCTCATCCTCAAGGCCTTGTTGCTCACTATTATCAGGCTCTAGGCAATCATCGCTGGGATTATACGTCTGAGGGCGACACACAACCCCTTCAATGTCCTCAAGGGAATCGGCGTTCATCGCAGCAAACCAATCCTCAACCAGCATGGGATGATGCGGTTCAATAGCCGGGTCGATGACATAATAGTTATTTTGGAAGGCAACAATGGGTGCAACGTGATACCACCAGCTTACTTCACCATACATCGAATAGGGCGTTTGCACGGTTAAGTCACCAAAAGCAAAAATTTTAGCCGGACTTACTTGTGTTTTATCATGCAATATTAGCTCAACTAACGCTGCTCGGGCAAAGCAGCCATCATCGGGATATAACCAAGAAATTCGCCTTGGGAAATCCGGTGCATCTATGTCAGATAGAAAGCGAGTATCTCTTACATAGTAAAACAGGTCTAACAACGCATCATAACTTGCTATTTCTGGGACATCATCAAAATTGATTTGCTCAAAAGCAACGGAGAGTGACGAGGGGGTACTTCGGTAGTTTTCCAAAAATTTTGGAAACTTTGCTTTTTTCAGAGCAGACGCCATCGCCTGTTGATAGGGTTGATAGGGTTGTCTTTTTGCTGATACAAATGGCAGATGAGAGGCACACAACTGCCCAGCAATAACACAAATAACCAACGTAATGACGGGTTTCATAATCCATCCTTAGCTATAGCATTTCGATCATCATTACTGGTTGGAAAAGATAAATCAATAGCTTAACGTCACAGCAAACCTTTAAAGCTATATATACCCAATTGTGCTGAGGGAATTGTGAGTTTCTGTTTCTAGGCTTTCATCGTGGAAACTTAATTTTGTTCTAGATTCTTGGCTATGACAGCTACTTTCTTGTAAATCAGGACCTATAGCCATAGTAGAGCCATAGCTTAAACGGTTTAATAAAGTAACCGTTGAATCTGCTTTTATTTTTTTGCTGCTATGATAAGGCTTATTCGTTTCTTCCCGAGGCTGCCCTGCTGTCACTGGCTGAGCTTTGAATCGATATAAATTGGCAAAAATGATGCTTGATTCTATAATCATCATGGCAACCCCGACCGCTGGCGGTAGTGCAAACCCGATAGAAACAAAAACGCCGGCCGCAGCAAGCGTAATAAGCGAATTATAGCCAAGACTGATGCTTAAATTGAGAAATATATTATGCTTGGCTTGCTTGGCAACTTCAAACCCTGATGCAATCGGGAGAAGTAAGCCTTTCTGTAGCATCATCCCCGCATGTTGCTGGGTAATACTATCGCCAATATCTGATTTGACAGCGATTCCAATATCCGCTTTTGCCATAGCGGATAAGTCATTGACTGCGTCGCCAACCATCGCCACCTTGTGGCCTTGGGATTGGAGTCTTTCAACAATGCTTGTTTTTGATCTTTCGTCTTCGTTTGTTGCAACGCCAACGGTATTTGCGTGAATATTTTCTAACGGTATCGCTAACCTCGATGCATAAAGATTGGCTGTCTGTTGGTCTGCACCAGTACAAATATGGACTGATTTGCCTAATTTTTTAAGCTGTTGAATGGTGTCAACTGCATCATCTCGCAGTGGATCGTCGATGGCGATTTGGGCAATGACTTTGCCCTGTTTGGTCACATAGATATTACCCTCTTGTGGATTATCATAGGGAGCAGGAATAGTATCAATACCCATTGATTCAAGCATTGCTTGATTGCCAATGCTAAAAACTTCGCCATTTATTTCAGCACTAATCCCGGCATGATGCTTGACATCAATAGCCGAAGTTAGTTTGACATTTTCCAATCCGTCTATCCCTTGCTCGGCAATATAACATCGAATTGCTTTTGCCACCGGGTGAGAAGCGTTCGATTCGAGTTTGGCAATATGTTTTAAATAGTGTTTATCTTCGATGTTGATTTTTCTAACTTCAAGCTCACCTTTGGTTAATGTGCCATTCAGATCAAAAATAATCGTATCAATATCAGCTGCTGCTTGCAGAGAACTTCCATTTTTGAAAATAATTCCCTTATCAACCCCCTTTTTCATGCCTATTCGAACGGCCATTGGCGTGATTAAACTCAACGCACAGGGGCATGCACTCACCAATACGGATATGGCACATTGAATGGCCAACGCTGGGGAAAACAAGGTGCCAATGACGATACTGGATGTGATTGCAACAAGGATTAAGGTGGGTATAAAAAAAGTCAGTATTTTGGCTGTGAATAATTCAACCGGTGCTTTTTCAGCATAGGTTTTTTCGATATTTTTGGCGATTAATGAAAGATAAGATTCATCATAAGGCTTGGTAACGCGCATTGTCACGCCCGATAAATCTTGGTCTAAACTCATGCCTGCTTTGACCATCTCCCCTTTTTGCAAGCTTTTTAACATGGGCGAGCCATCAATTCGAGTGGTGTATAACAAAGCAGGGGCTAACAGCTCTCCATCCACCGGGATGGTTGAGCCTTTATCGAGAAGAATGACATCATTCGGTTTCAACGCTTTCACTGAAATTGTATGCGAAGGCGTACCAGAAAGAGTCACTTTTTTGGGCAAGCAATCGCGAACGTCTAAGTTCTGATTAATTTTGTCGAATAAACTATGCTCAATATATTCACCAAGATGCCAAAAACCTAATACAAAAGGGGCTGCTTCGACCATCAATGGCAAGCCAGGGACAAACGGACTGATGATGGACACAACTAAAATGGTTAGCGTACTGATGGAGTATAACGTCGTTGTATCCCATCGTTTTTCTAATAGTGCTTTCCAGGCTGATTGATAGACATTGTATCCCAGATAAAGTGTTATCAATGACGTGAGACAAGTTAAACCATAAATGCCTATCGTAGGCAATGCAAGCCCTGACAGAGCTAGCAGGATTAACCCGGTTCCCCATGCTAGACCAATGGTTGCCTTAGTTTTGTGATTTTCATGAGGATGGGAATGTGCATGTGCATGTGCATGTGCATGTGCATGCGCATGTTCATGTTCATGTTCATGTTCATGTTCATGTTCATGTTCATGTTCATGTTCATGTTCATGTTCATGTTCATGTGTATGTGTATGTGCCAAAGGAATATTCGTCTTTATTTTGAACAAAGAGAAGATATTCTATCATTTATCTCGTCGCTAGCAAGCCAAACAGGCGATATATTTTTAGGGAGGTGAGTATTTTGTCGCATTCGTTTAGGATATTACCGAGTCAGTGCCTATGATAAGCCCTCTTTCTTAGGTTAAGCCGTCTTGACTTATTAATGAGCAATAAAGCGTTAAGATCATCTTGCCTGCCAAGCTGAGGTTGTCCTAATTTAAGCGAATTTAGCTCTTTAGCTGTCCACACAGGGTTACAATACGTGCCTCCTATTTTGTCCCAAATCGTTAACCCAGTCGCATAATTACAGTTACATTGATACCGATGGTGCATTAAGTGATATCGGGGTGTGATAATAATATAGGATAACGCTTTTTCAGCATATGTGTTTAATTTCAAATTACTATGGCCAAATAGCACGATAGTTGTTTGAATGAGATCACTAATTAATAGAATGAAAAACCATGGCCCCATGATGAAGATTAAGCATACTTTGGAAATCGTGAATAAAGAAAACTCTATCGGGTGGAAACGAAACGAGGTGGTTACATTCATCGAGGTCTCAGTATGGTGAATTATGTGAAAATGCCATAGAAGTCTACTATGTGCAACTCGATGAAATAAATAGAAAAATAAATCGTATATCAAAAACCAAGCAACAAACACCTGCCACCAAGACATCTGAAAGGAATAAAACAATCCGATTTGATAGTATTGGCAATACAACGCAGTTCCTAATGTGCTAACAGGAAACATCAGCAACATATTGATGATGCCCAATTCCCAATTGAGTAGTCTTCTTCTGCGAAAACCAGCCTTGCCAATTTTGTGTAAACAAAAGAAATATTCTAAGCCTATAAATAAGGCAATAATGATAAAGAATACTAAGGTCCGCGAAGCAGAAAAGAATTGAAAGTCCAACGTATCCATTGCAATAAGCCCAATACACAAAGTTAGTAGGAAATTGTCACATACATAAAAACAACAATTATGACCTATTCTTATAGTCCTTTATAACGTGAGCAGATTGATAAGTTGCCTATGAATAAAACAAAATGTTATTTTATATTATAGATCAAATTTTGAATTATTTGGCGTAATTATGATCTCTTTTTCGGAATGGAACTTCCTCAACCGGCAAAATAAAATATTGATCTTTGTACCGACAATTTCTCAATAGCTCAGTCGTTGCGAGCCTTAATACAGACCTTGAAAAACGTCCCGAACTAACTTCGTCGTCACTGCGAGCAATGCGAAGCAGCCCAGCAAGTGTAGCAACTGTCTTGAAATATATTCATTATTTATCTATGTGTTATGGTGGGGCAGTGGGGATTGAGCCCACTGCAGAGTAACATTTAATGAATAGAAGGTGAAACCGCTTCACTTTCTTCAATTGGTTGAAGCTCAATTGCTTTTGGTTTTGGGGCAACTTGTTTAGTATTGGAAATGATCATCATCATGCCAATAGCAGCAAGTATCGCCCCAATGATTTGTATAAAACTATCCAGTGTGAAAGAAGTGCTTGCTTTGCCGGTTTCAGCATCTGCTTGAAATGCATTACCAAATAGGCCGCCAATGCCTTTCATCACATCTTCTGGTTGAATGCTTTTGACTTTTTCACGGACGGCCTCACTGGCTGCATTGGACACGTCTTTGGTGACATTATCAATTGCACCATTAAGTTGCTTTGACACGGCATTCTTATCGATACCCAATTGACTCATCAGTGCTTGCATGAGCCCTGCGCTACCAAATGGAACGGCATTTGGTGTTGCTTTTGATTTTGAATTAGGAGAGGTATTTGGACCTTCCTGGGAATCATTGGTTGGTGCCGACGGTTCGATATCGTCATTGACTGTTTGTTCAGGTGCTAACGCATTTAATGCGCCTTCTTTTATCCGGCTTACAGCCGATTTAATGACAATATCGCCAATGAAATCTTCAGAAGATTTCTTAAAATCGCCAGCCACTTGAACAACTTTGTTTTTCAAACCCGTCGCATAGCCGCTAATGGTATCGGTTATTGTAGAAAATATAGACATAATAGTTACCTTGGTTGTTAAATGCACACAAATGATAATTTACGAACATTAAGGCAACATTAAGATTGAAATATATTTTTACAAAAGGCATGAATTATTTTTATTATATGTTTTATATCAATAGGTTATAAATTAAATATTTTGTAAAGATTTTGTTACATTTGGTGTTTATGGCTGGTATCTGTACATGGTAGGTCGGGCCTTGGCTGAGGGATCTTCAGTTGTTGGAAGATGCCTCATATTTAGTCGTTGCGAGCGCAAGCGAAGCAATCCAGATCGATGTCACGCTGAAGATCTGAACTGGATTGCTTCGCTTTGCTCGCAACGACGGCAACTTTTTCTTGCTTTAGAAAACTGAAGATCCCTCAGCCAAGGCCCGACCTACTGATTTTTGTTCAAATACCGATCGGAGATCAACCCTCAACGCTTTTTAAAACTGCTCTTCTTCCGTGCTTCCTTGCATGGCGCCTAATTCGGACTCGCCACGGGTGATAATCGTTTGAATGGCATCAAAATAGCCTGCGCCAACAAAGCTTTGATGCTTAACCGCGCGAAAGCCTTCTTTTTCCAATTCAAACTCTTTGCCTTGAAATTTTGCATAGGCATACATCCCATCTTTCAAATAGGCCTTCGCTAATTCAAACATACCAGTATTTAAGCTATGCCAGCCGGCAAGGGTAATGAATTGAAAACGATAGCCTAGTTCGAACAATCGATACCGAAAATCTTTCAGTTGATTGTCATCCAGATTTGCCTGCCAATTAAACGATGGCGAACAGTTATAAGCCAACATTTTCCCAGGGTATTTTTCATGAATGCCTTGGGCAAATTCTTTTGCTTCTTCTAGATCCGGTTTCGCTGTTTCACACCAGATGAGATCAGCAAGCGGAGCATAACTCACGCCTCGTGAAATAGCCTGATCTAAGCCATTCTTGACATAATAAAACCCTTCATTGGTCCGTTTACCTGTGAGAAAGGACTGATCGCGCTCATCAATGTCTGAGGTTAGTAGATTAGCTGCTTGAGCATCGGTTCGCGCAATGAGAATCGTTGGAACACCCAGAACGTCTGCCGCTAATCGCGCTGCAACTAATTTATTCATCGCCTCACGCGTAGGCACTAATACTTTGCCACCCATATGCCCGCACTTTTTAGCCGAGGACAGTTGATCTTCAAAATGCACTGCTGCAGCTCCTGCACGAATCATGTGTTTCATTAATTCATAGGCATTGAGGTTTCCGCCAAAACCGGCTTCTGCATCTGCAATAATGGGTAGGTACCAATCAATATCAGCATGATTAGTTAAGTGATTAACTTCATCCGCACGAGTCAATGCATTATTAATTTGCTCCACTAATAGCGGTACAGAATCAACGGGATATAAGCTTTGATCCGGGTAAACTTGTCTCGACGAATTATTATCACCAGCCACCTGCCACCCTGAACAATAAATGGCTTTAAGGCCTGCTTGAGCTGCTTGAATAGCCTGATTACCCGTTAAACAGCCCAATGCCGTTAACGGTGCATCTTGTTGCAAGGATTGCCACATTCTTTCTGATGCGTATTTAGCAAGCGTATGTTCAACCATCAAGCTTGGGCGTAATGATAAGACTTCTTCCGCATGATAAGGACGTAAAACTTGTTTCCAACGTGGATTGGTTTCCCAATCTTTTTCCAATGCTTGCATTTCTAATTTATTATCCATGTTGTTCTCCTGTTCTAACCTAATAAAGGATACGCTTCCAAGGTTAGGAATTCTGGGAATGTCTCACTGAAAACTAAGTCAATTAATAGCTGTTTCGCTGTAAATAAATGATTAGCTTCCCCATTGTCATTTAATTGTGACTCAATGATGGCACTTTCTTGATCGATACACGTTTGTAAATAGGTTTTATTGACGGTTGAACCATTATCCAATGCAGTCCCCCATTGCCTCCATTGCCATAACTGGGAACGACAGATTTCTGCTGTCGCGGCATCTTCCATGAGAAAATTGACTGGAACGCAGCCATTGCCAGCCAGCCAAGAGCGCAAATAGTTAAGGGCAACGGATATATTATTGCGAACACCCGCTTCTGTAACAGGCCCTTTGGGCGCTTGAAGAAGCTCTCTTTGTCCAATATCAGGCTTCTTAGGCAGATACTGAATTTGATTCACTCCCTCCATATGTTCCCTAAAAATGGTCAACGCCAAATTAACTAACCCGGGATGAGCGACCCACGTTCCGTCATGGCCAGCTTTTACTTCTCGTAATTTATCCGCTTTGACTTTCGCTATCGCTGCTTTATTGGCTTCTTCATCATTTTTAATAGGAATTTGTGCAGCCATCCCGCCCATGGCATGAATGCCGCGACGATGGCATGTGTAAACTAACAAATCGACATACGCTTTTAAAAAGGGGGTTGTCATCGTCACATCATTTCGGTTTGGCAAAACAAACTGTTTATCATGATGCAGTTGTTTAATATAGCTGAAGATATAATCCCAACGCCCACAATTTAACCCCAATATCCGATCCTTCAAGGCATGAATAATTTCATTCATTTCAAAAACAGCACTGATGGTTTCAATCAAAACCGTCACTTTGATACAATTAGGAGGTAGCCCCAGATCCGATTCTGCGCGGCTTAATACCGTATGCCAAAGCTGTGCTTCATGATAATGCTCAATTTTAGGTAAGTATAAATAAGGGAGTTTGCCCTGATCGAGTAATGTTTTTGCGTTGAAATAAAGAAAAATCCCTGCATCAAAAACACTGGCGGAAATCGGTTCACCGTCGCATAAAAAATGCGCTTCCTGTAAATGCCAACCTCTGGGGCGAACCATTAAGGTAGCAACGGTGTCATTGAGTTGATAATGCTTGCCACTTTTTGGGTCATCGTAGCGTATTGTCCGTTTCACCGCATCAATTAAATTCAGTTGGCCTTCAAGGCAGTTCTTCCAAGTTGGTGAATTGGAGTCCTCAAAATCAGCCATGAACACTTTCGCACCACTATTTAACGCATTGATTATCATTTTGCGGTCGACTGGTCCCGTGATTTCGACACGCCGGTCCAACACTTCTTCCGGAATGGGTGCTGCTTGCCACTCATCATCTCGAATTGCTTTCGTCTCTGGGATAAAATCCGGCAGATGTCCGTTATCAATCTTATCTTGGAATGTTTGTCGGAAGTTTAAACATCGTTGCCTATCGTGGTAAATCGTTTGATTTAGCCCTTCGATAAAAGCTTGGCATTCCTCCGTTAGAATGGACTTTTCTAATTCAGTCGATGCTTGATACATGGGTTCTCCCTGAAACCTTTTTTTATTGTTCCCTATCCTTAAGGGATATATTTAGCTTTGAACCAGGCAATTTTAAAATAAGTCGTCGTTTTTGTTCAGAGATCGAACTGGATTGCTTCGCAAAGCTCGCAACGACGGTGTTTTCAAAAAATTGTCCGGTACAAAGTATTTTTATACAGAACTTCTATAGACTAATGCGAGTTTACAAAAATTACTATAGCATAAGAGTCAGCATTAATAATTTTTTTTACTCTCCTATCTTTAAATTGATATGAGTAATACTAAGATTGTCTATAGTAATAGTAAGAACATAACATAATGAATTGTATGGATAAATCCACCCAGATAGCTGAAATAATCATCCATGGCTTTCAACGCCATTTCATTTTGTTTAAACAAATTACTCTGAAAGCCAAAGAGCTGTTTGAAAAAGCCCAATGGCAAGCGCTTCGCTATAGTAATTCCCAACGCATCTCATTTTACACTAACCGAGTCAGAGAGACGATTGAACAACTTCACGCTGCTTTTCCAGGCCTTCAATTAGATGAGCCGTTATGGGCAGAAATTAAAAAGAAATATGCCGAGTATCTTGTATTTCATCCGCAAGTGGAGCTGGCTGAAACATTTTACAATTCGGTATTTTGTAAATTGTTTGACAAACGCTATTATCACAACGACAACATATTTGTTGAAACAACCATCGATCCAAGCAATTTGCCTGTTCCGATGTCGTCTGTTTATGAAAGTTATTTTCCTGCGTTGGAAGGATTAAAGCCAACCCTTGAGCAAATCCTATTGCGCTTTCAGTTTGACATTCCTTACGAAGATATCCATCGAGATATTCGTTACATTATCCGTAGTTTTATCAAACAAACACCAGATCGATCATTTGGGCTACATCAGATGCGCATTGATGTCTTAAAATCAATTTTCTATCGTAATAAAGGGGCTTATATTGTTGGTCGAATTGTGAATCCAAATGGCCAACTCCCGTTTATCATCCCCCTTTTAAACCGCAAAGATAAGCAAAAAGAGGCTGCGATTTATGCGGATGCGCTGATCATGCGCAAACGTGATATGATTACCACGTTCGGTTTTTATCATACTTATTTTATGGTAGAAACCGAGGCACCCTCCTCACTGGTTAATTTTTTACAAGAGCTCATGCCGGAAAAGTCTATCAGCGAGCTCTATTCAGCCATCGGCTTTCACAAACAAGGCAAAACGGAGTTTTATCGCATCTTTCTCAATCATTTAGAACAAAGCGATGATCAATTCATCGAAGCACCAGGCATTGAAGGCATGGTGATGCTCGTCTTTACTCTCCCCTCGTTTCCCTATGTTTTTAAAGTGATAAAAGATAAATTCCCACCTTCGAAAAATTTCTCCCATCATACCGTCAAAGAGCGATATTATTTAGTTAAACAGCACGATAGGGTAGGTCGGATGGCTGACACACTCGAGTACTCGGATGTGGCAATCCCCAAGGGGCGATTTTCCAACAAATTACTAGCCCTATTAAGAAAACAAGTTGGTCGTTCGCTTGAAGAAAATAATGACGTGATTTTTTTCAAACACATCTATATTCAAAGACGAGTGAAACCCTTGAATCTTCTCCTAGACGAGCTCGATGAAGCGGGGCAATTTAAAATCCTTGATGAATACGCACAAGCAATTCGCGATATGATTGGTGTGAATATTTTTCCAGGCGATCTTTTACTGAAAAATTTTGGCATCACCAAATTCAAGCGTGTCATTTTCTATGACTATGACGAAGTCCAATATCTTTTAAATATGAATTTTCGTCCCATACCCAAACCCCAGACAATCGAACAAGAGTTGGCAGCTGAACCGTGGTATTCGGTAGGACCCTATGATGTTTTTCCGGAAGAATTTCCCACCTTTATTACCGCCAATGAGACCATGCGAAACTATTTAACTACCCATCATGCGGATCTGTTTGATCCAAGTTATTGGCAAACGATCCAATACCGCGTCCGCCATGCTATTTTCCAGGATGTATTTCCCTATCCCCTACGATTTCGTTTCCCAAGCTTTGTTGAAAAAGGAAAGGGCCTTTTAAAAAAAAATAGTGCGTGACGATCAAAACTGCAAGCATTGCCCAGGCATACCAGGTATGTGGGGGAATGGTAGGATAAATCATAAAATTATAACCCATGACAAAAAAGGACAAGACGAAAAAGATCGCAAAAATACGCTGCTCGTAGTTTTTTAACGTCCACAGAAAAAGCCGAATTAATAACACGCCCGTTACAAAGCCGGCTAAAATTTCCGTTAAGGTATGATAATGGTGTTGCATCATCCCAATGCTTAAACAGACTAATAATAGTGGGATGGCGAGACGCAATGCGCGGTTAGGGATATGATAAAACAACCAGCCATAAAAAACCGTTGCAAATTGCATATGCCCACTGGGGAAGGCATATCCGGAATGCAATTCGGGAGGCAATGGTACCTTAAATGTTCCTTTTAGTGCCACATTGATAAGAATACTCATGCAACTTAAGCATGCGGCATAAAAAAACAACGGCTTATCGTAATAGACCCAGCCTAAAATAAAAATAATCAGTACCATAGGGGGATGCGAAAAATGTAACAATCCATCTATGGCCGTCGAAAACATGGTGACAAACTCCTAATATCCTAAAGTCCTGTACGAAACAAATCAATGGGTGGTAACCTATACTGAAAATTCAAAAAAATCAAGGATATGACGCCATGGGGGCTTTTTATCAGAATCCACCATCATTGGATAACCAATATACCGGTGATGTTGTGCTACGTGATTATTTAGCTTGGCGTTTGCCAAAATCTATCCACCAGGCCATTGAGGCCGATCTCACCCAACTGGGTGAGCGGGTCGTCACCGATATCTATCAACTCGGCCAGCAAGCCGAATCGTCTCCGCCCAAACATATACCCTATGATGCGTGGGGAAAGCGCATCGACCATATTGAAGTCTCTCATGCTTGGCAAGCCTTAGATAAAATAGCCGCCGAAGAAGGGTTAGTGGCAATTGGCTATCAACGGCAGCATGGTATCTGGTCACGCGTGTATCAATTTTGCAAATTATACTTATTCCATCCCTCTTCAGCGATTTATACCTGTCCCTTAGCGATGACTGATGGTGCAGCGCGAGCAATTGAACTATATGGTGATGATGCGTTAAAAAAAGAAGCCTTGACTCATCTCACTAGCACAAACCCCGAAGAGTTTTGGACATCCGGACAATGGATGACAGAACGGACTGGCGGCTCGGATGTTTCGGGCACATCAACGATAGCGGTTCATGTGAAAGACAATCGTTATCATCTCAGCGGTGATAAGTGGTTTACGTCCGCAACAACGTCTCAAATGGCGATGACGTTGGCCCGCATTGAAGGAGCTGAACAAGGAAGCAAAGGGTTAAGCCTATTTTATTTGCCCTTAAGAGATGAGCATGGACAATTGAATGGCATTCAAATCAATCGACTCAAAGACAAACTTGGCACCAAAGCATTACCAACAGCTGAATTAACCCTGATTAATGCCAACGCCAAACTCGTTGGCGAACCGGGTAATGGGGTGAAAAAAATCGCATCGCTATTTAACATCACCCGAATTTACAATGCATGCTGCGCCGTAGGATATATGCGCCGAGCCATCGCCTTGGCCTCTGATTATGCCCAAAAGCGACAAGCATTTGGCCGTTTGTTATCCGAACAGTCTCTCCACGTAGAAACATTAGCCACCATGCAGCTAGCATTTGAGGCAGGATTTCACTTGGTCTTTCATGCCGTTGAACTCTTGGGAAAAGAAGAGTTAGGCCAAGCGTCTGAAGATGAATCAAAAGTATTGCGTTTACTAACGCCGTTAATCAAGCTCTTTACCGCTAAGCAAGCGATCATGGTTGTCAGTGAAGCATTAGAAGCATTTGGCGGGGCAGGCTATGTTGAAGATACGGGATTGCCTCAACTCTTACGCGATGCACAAGTTTTATCGATTTGGGAAGGAACCACCAATATCCTAAGCCTGGATGCTTTGCGCGCCATTGCCAAAGAAAAGGCCGCAGAGCCTTTCTTTGTGGATATGCGCCAACGTTTAGCAACCATCGAACACCCAACTTTACAAGCAGCCAAAAACAACACTGAACAGGCTATCTTGGCACTGCAAACCTATTTCGGTGACCTACATCAACAAACGACCGATGAACAACAACGATGTGCACGGGAACTTGCCTTTAGCCTAACCCGCACTTATGCAGCTACCCTGTTGCTAGAACAAGCGCAATGGGCAAACCAATCCGATGCTTCCTCTCGTTGCCTCACTGTCACTCGCCGCTGGTGTGCCCAACCATTAGTAACGATAGAAACGTATGATGCGCATTATCATACTCAATCCAAAGAGTTATTATGGCCTAACCAACCATAGCTGACTCACGCTTGTTTCTCAATGGTTGACAAGCTAGCTTTTTTCTCAATCGATTCTTGTATTGGCAATACATAGTGGTTAAATGCGGTCGCCGATTCGGGGGTAAAAAAGCCGAAGGTATGTCTTTTTTGACAGCAAGTTTGCTGAAGATTACTAAGGATTGTCAGCAACTGGTCTTCGGTTAGTGCCTCTTGTTGCAACGCTTCCAGGTGTTGAATTAATTTGTCGACTTTATTTTCAATTTCAGTGCTAGACCATTCATTCACCATCCCAATCCGGATAATTTCGCCCAGCAAAAACTGCTTAATGAAAGGGAGGCAAGCATCTATTTCTGGTTGCCCCTCATAGTTCATATGCGTAATCTCCGCTTGAAAATAGGTTCGATAATGATTCAAAGATTGTGGATCTAACCAATTGGAAGAATAACAATGTTGTTTAGCAATTTGTGCCAATTCAAAGGCCTTTTTTGCAATCCATGAATAGGTAAGTTCTGAATCGTTGGTTTCGCTTAAATGGCTGAGAACAACTTGGTACGATTCGATTTTGACTTGGGTATATTTGTCGTTCCCGCCAGAAACAAGTTGTTTGGCATTGATTCGAAACAGTTCAAGCTCTATGAAAGAAATCAACTTATCCTTGATCAAGGATAAGCCATTGGCAGAATGGTCTGTCACCAAAACCTTAGGTTCATCATACTGCGGTTGTTGGCATTGGTTGACGAAGTGTTCAACCGATTGACGAGTCAATTCCGATTGGTAAACATAAAAATACATTACCTCATAAAATTCATCGAATTGTTCGGCTGATAACCAAGCATCGGGTATAAATCCTTGTGCATCATAAAGAAAAACGGAAAGCCCTTTCTCATCTTCTGGTAAAACAATGCCAGAAATAACATGCCCTCCGGGTAATTTTTTTAGATTAGTAAATAAAATAAAATGACTATAGGCTGGGATATGTGATGTTTTCAGCCAGTTTATTAAGGATGAATAGGATCCTTCCTTGCTTAATTTTTGCCATTTAACCGGTTTCTTATCATCCTCCAACTCCCTAAACCGTTTATCCAATTTTTGACTATGATACTCAGCTAGAAAAGGCGGGAGATTGGGTAAGGGTGTGACATTAAATTTTAACTCACCTTTGCTGAGGGTGATGCACTTAAACGCATGCATGGTTATTTCAATGCAGTTAATAAAGCGGCCAGGGTGGTAACCCCAGTTTAATTCTTGGAGTGCATTGGTTGCTTTTATTTGCCATTCCGGGCGGGTATCCTTGCCCCCATAAAGAATCTGCAATATGGTCTGAGCCAACTTCATGTTTTCTATCTCAGCATCAAAAAAAATAGGCCATATCATAACGATAAATTCAACATCTGCCAATAAAGAAATAGTTGTCATCCCCTTTAATAATTATTGCTCCAAAGTCTTTTAAGTGATATGGTTTTGCTAACGTCTTTTTATTTGCGTTGGTATCATGCGACTATTTATTTACGGCTTAGGCCTGCTTTTTGTGATGACACTGCATGCTAAAGAACAACCCAACGCAAGCTTACCCGGCCCCTATTCTGTATCGATGGGGGAGTATCATTTGCCTGCCCAAATCCATGAGGATATCCTCGATGACCGGGAGACTGAGCTATGGGCGAATATGCATTTCCCTAACAACTTGGAAAATGCGACGAACAAAATACCCCTCATTATCCTCCTACATGGCAATCATTCAACCTGTGGCTTTGGCCATAATCCGCATGTTGATAGTAATTGTAGTTATACCTATACCGGCCACTGCCCTCCGAGTTTTCAAGTCGTTCAAAATCACAAAGGTTATGACTACCTTGCCCAACATCTCGCATCATGGGGTTATGCGGTGGTATCCATTAATGCCAATCGTGGCATCACCTGCGGTGACAGTATCCGTGGGGATAGTGGATTAAATTTAGCGCGGGGAAGATTGGTCCTCAAACATTTAAGCCAACTTTACCAATGGAGCCAGCAAGACAATAAACCGAAGGATATCAATCTTGAGGATAGTCAATCGCCTATTTTGCACCAGCTGGATTTTTCCAATGTGGGTTTGTTTGGCCATTCTCGCGGTGGCGAAGGTGTTCGAGCCGCTTATAATTTATATCGAGATAGTGAGAGTCCCTGGATTGAAAAAATTCCAACTCTTTCCATCCAAGCGATTTTTGAAGTCGGTGCCGTGGATGGCCAAACGTCGCGCATCTTAGATGCCAAAGACATCCCATGGATTCAGCTCATTCCCCTATGTGATGGTGATGTCAGTGATTTTCAAGGACGCTATCCCTTTGAACGCATGTTGTTGGATGGGGAAGAATCCAATGTCGCCCAAAAATCGCTCTACCAAGTTTGGGGAGCCAATCACAATTATTTCAACAGCGAGTGGCAAACCACCGACAATCGTTATTGTCCTGACAATATTCGCATCTATGATCCCAGCGATATTGGTTCAGAAAAACAACAACTGATTGCAAAATCAGCCGTACTTGCCTTTTTTAAAAGCCATCTCGGCAATGATCAAAATGATCAATTTAACCAACACTTTAATCCCTTAGTTCCAATTTCTCCGGAAATTGCGAGCATCACTCAAATTGACAGAGATTTCACCCCCACCCCAGCAGCCAGTGATTATCTCAGTGTGGATGAATTTGATAAACCAACGGGGATTAACCACAGTGGCTTGGATAATGAGGATTACCAAATTCAAATACGGCACGACTATCTCGATTTTAATTGGGGAGAACCGGATTATTTAAAACATCCACAACGAGGCGCCATCATCCAATGGATGCAATCCGATGACCAACCCTTTTTTAAAGCAATATTCGCAAATCCCGGCGAGGGAGTG
Organism: Legionella sp. W05-934-2; assembly: GCF_964199965.1. Classification (NCBI taxonomy): domain Bacteria; kingdom Pseudomonadati; phylum Pseudomonadota; class Gammaproteobacteria; order Legionellales; family Legionellaceae; genus Legionella; species Legionella sp. W05-934-2. Next base: position 99,070 of record NZ_CAXMZT010000007.1, read on the forward strand.
AATATCGAAGCCTATGCCACTTTGGACATTCGTCTTGCCAGAAAAATAAGCCGACTCAATTTTACACCCACCACCAACTTTACCCTCCAAGTAGAAGACGGGTCAGGGCAGTTATCCAATGCCATCGCATTAAGTGACTATGTTAAAATCAATGGCCCGGTTGACGAAGAGCCGATATTACAGACCGTTCGCATTCCCTTATCGGCTTTTCAAAACATCAATAAACAAACGATCCGAGCCGTTAAGTTTACTTTTAATAAATCCGCGACAGGTGCTATCTATTTAGCCAATATCCGCTTTCACAAGCAAGTGGGCATGGGTGGGCTTGAATCCTCATTGCCGCCGTTTAAGCAGACCTTCGGGCAAAAAGCTAAATCTAAACTCACTCCCAATCGCCTGGTTTCTGCCAAGCTTAACCAGCTAACCCTGTTAAAATCGTCCCAGAAAACCTTGAAAGGCCATAGCAAAGAAGGTTATGAAATTAGGCTTAAAAGCCAAGTCCCCTTTGATGCGATTGATAGTTTACCTGTTCTTCAAATTGGTAATCAAACATTTACGCTGAGTCGATATCCTGATAAAAACAATTTAAAAGAAATCGCCTTTGTGTTGACTAAGCAACAATACCAACAGCTGAATAGAACCATCGCACCGGTCCTAAAATACGGTAAGCAATGGCAGTTTAGGCCGATTCAGTGATAGGCCTTTTATTTTTTGCGCTATCATTAATACATGAAGCGAGCATTTGCCAATTTATTCAACACCATTCACGCATGGATTTGCCTGCATGTGTTTAATATCCCACTGCCTGTTCCTTTGCCTAAAAATTACAAAGAAAAAATAAAACTTGCTAAAGCCCATTTGTTAAAAACTCGCCATAATAAGATGATTATGCGAACACCCCGATCGCATGTGATTCATGTGTTTCAACCGGATGCTCCCCCGAGAGGCAAAATTTTAATTACCCATGGGTGGATGTCTCAATCGATGTATATGATTGGCATTATCGATGCCCTACAACGGGCAGGGTATAAAGTGTATGCCTTGGATTTTCCAGCGCACGGGGAGTCCAAAGGTATACGCGTCAAATGGTTTGAATCGGTGCAAGCAATTACCGAAGCACAAAAAAAATTTGGTCCCTTTGATATGGCAATTGGTCATTCTTACGGTGGTTCCATGCTATTGTGCGCTTTTTGTTTAGCAGAACATTTTGGCGTTCAACCGTTTAAAAAAATCGCCTTAATCGCAGCCCCCACTACCGTCACATCACCGATTAAACGAGCAGCTAGACGCCTAAAGCTTAACCGCTATGCCTATCGCATTTTCCGCCAATGGATGAGAAGTGAACATAATATTGATGTCAAATTGTTAAAACCCTATGACAAAGCCAAAACGGGTGATACCAAGTTTCTCGCCATTCATGGGGAAAAAGATGCCATTATTCCCACCCAGGAATCCATCCACTTTTGCAACAATAATCCCAATGCAAAACTACACCTCATTGCTGAGTTAAATCACAATAATGTCCTTTTTAGTGATGAGACCTATCAGACTTTATTATCCTTTATTGGAGATGATGGGCCATAATGATACGGTGCATTTATTTCATTTTTTCTCGGTTTATCGAATTTTAGAATCCATCGGTAAAATTTATATCTATTCATACTGAGGTATCTTCAGTATTCGAAAACAGAGAAAAGTTGCCGCCGTTGCGAACGCAGTGAAGCCATCCAGAGCCGTAGTTTTTTTCGGAGATCGAACTTACAATTGCCTTGCAAAGCCTTTAACCAACTTCACATTCTGTTTTTTATTTAAGCGCATCGATCTTCTGGGCTGCGTTGCAAAGCTCGCAGTGACGACGTAGTTAGTTCGGGATGTTTTCCAGGACCTGTATAAAGGCTCGCAACGACTAAATATCACGCCCCTAGTAACTAATGTCGAAAACAACGGTTACCGGTGAAGACCATGGCGATACCATGTTGGTTGCATGCAGCAATGACTTCTTCATCACGAATGGAACCGCCTGGCTGAATAATACTGGTGATGCCAGCTTTGGCTATTTGTTCAATGCTATCTTTGAAGGGGAAAAAGGCATCAGACGCTAAACTTGCACCAACGGCTTTTTCACCCGCTTTTCGGATGGCAATATCCACCGCATCGATCCGAGAAACTTGGCCAGGGCCAATGCCTAAGGTTTGCTCATCTTTGCACACGACAATGGCATTTGATTTGATATGAGCAACGACTTGCCAGGAAAACGCTAGATTTTTCATGGCTTGCTCGGTTGGCACTGCTTTAGTGACTACTTTCAGTGTCGACTGGTCAAAATGACTTGCTTGTCTTGTTTGAGCCAACATCACGCCAGCCACATGTTGGTAGTGGATTTGCTCGGACGGTTGGGCAAAATCAACGGACAATAAGCGAACATTGGGTTTTGCTTGAAAGGCGCTCAGTGCTTCTTTGGTAAATGAAGGCGCAAGGACGACTTCAAAAAACTTATCGACCATTAATGCCGCTGCTTCCCCATCACAGGGTGAATTTAATGCAATAATGCCACCAAATGCTGAGGTCGAGTCCGCTGCAAATGCGCGATCAAAGGCTTGCGCTGCCGAATTGCCGCTCGCCACGCCACAAGGATTAGCATGTTTGACAATCACACAGGCTGTTTTCTCAAATTGTCTAACGCAATTTAAGGCCGCATCCGCATCCACGATATTGTTATAGGATAAAACTTTTCCTTGATGCTGGGCTGCATCTAAAATAGCAGATGGCTTTGCATTTAAGCGATAAGCACACGCTTGTTGATCCGGGTTTTCCCCATAGCGTAAATCCATCACTTTTTGCAGATAAAACGATTGTTGCTGGGCAAAGGTTTCCTGAGCGAGCACTTTTTTGGCAAGATAACTTTGAATCAATTGATCATATTCTGCCGTATGAGCAAACGCTTTTTGTGCCAAGACTTGACGTTGGGATAGTTTCAATCCACCATCGGCCTGCAATTGGCTAATAATAAATTCATAATCACTGGGATCGACCACCACCGTGACATCATCCATATTTTTAGCAGCCGCACGTATCATTGTTGGCCCACCAATATCAATATTCTCAACCGCTTTTTCAAATGAGCAATCGGCTTGTTGGGTCACTTTGGCAAAGGGATATAAATTAACCACAACCAAGTCAATCCACTCAATCCCATGGGCTTTAGCAATGTCAGCATGTGACTTTCGCTTACCCAAAATACCCCCATGAACTTTCGGGTGAAGCGTTTTTACCCGCCCTTCCATGATTTCGGGAAAGCCCGTCATTTCAGCAACATCTTTGACAGCCACCCCATTTTCACGTAATAGCTGACTAGTGCCGCCAGTGGATAACAGTTCGATGCCCAAGGCTTGTAGTTGCTCTGCAAACGTGACGATATTGGTTTTATCGGATACGGATAATAACGCACGCTTAATGGGTTGACTGGTCATTTTTACTCCCTATCATTTCAATTGCATCTGCCAAAGCGATAACCTCCAGGGCCTGCACTTTAGCTTTTAAATTTTCGACGGTATCGTAAGCCTCAACAAGGCATCGCTTTTGCACCAAAATGGGGCCTTCATCGACCACATCACTCACTTCATGAACCGTGCATCCCGATTCAGCACAGCCATCGTCTAGTACGGCTTGATGAACAGCCATATCCATTAAACCCGCATAGGCGGGAAGCAAGGAGGGATGCACGTTGATAATGCGATGCCGCCAATGGGCCACAAATTCCGGTGATAAAATACGCATAAAGCCAATGAGCACGACTAAATCAACGCCCGCAGCTTCTAACAAGGCCGATAATTTACCATCATAAGCGGATCGGGATAACCCTTTGGCATCACAAAACCACCATGGCCAAGTTTGCGATTTCGCTTTGTCTAAAATGCCGGCTTGCTCACGGTTGCTTATCACCGCATTGATGTGAAAAGGAACTTTACGATGGGTGAGTTCTGCCACCAACGGTAATAAATTTGACCCTCTTGTTGACCCGAGGATGCCTAAGCGCAACGCCTTCACGACAACTCCTCGACTGAGCGTAAGGTCCGCATCATTGCATGGCGCTGGTCAATTAAAGCTTTAGTGCCTATATCTTTCCGATGAAATACTTCCCCTTCAATTTGACTAATAGCAGATTCGGCTATTTTTTCAGCCTCAGCAATGGTATCAGCCACACCAACCGCAGCGATGGTTCTTGAACCACATGCATATAAAACGCCCTCTCGTTCATCCACGGAAGCCAGATACAGTTTTGCCGGTGCAGATACGTTGCTGATATCAATGGGGATATCTTTTAAAGGGTTATCGGGATAACCGTTGGGTACTGCATATTTGCACACCGTCGCTTTCTTTTGGAAGGTGATGGGTATTTCTGCTAAACGGCCCGTGGCAATCGCATGGCAAAGGGCAACAAAGTCGGTGTCCATCAACGTTAGCATATTGAGTGATTCAGGGTCACCTAATCGCGCATTGAACTCAATACAGGCTATCCCGGATTTGGTGGCAATATAGCTGCCATAAAGAATACCTTGATAAGGTTGACCACATGCTTGATTCAATGCATCAATGACAGCTTTATTAATATCATGAGCTGCTTTTTCATCCGCTTTGGCTAGAAAAGGAAGGGTGTGATTCGCGTCGGAATAACTCCCCATCCCTCCCGTGTTGGGTCCTTTATCCCCATCATATGCACGCTTGTGATCTTGAACTAGCGGCATGGGGACATAGGTTTTGCCATCGGTAAAGCAATGGCAAGAAAACTCTTGACCAATGAGTTTCTCTTCTATGACAAAAGGCAATTTGTGTTCATATAACCACTGACAATAAGCATAGGCTTCCACGAATGAATGAAGGTGATCGCCGGCTACTTTCACGCCTTTACCACCCATGAGCCCATCGGCTTTTATCACATACCCCGCTTCCCCTAATTCTGCTAAAAAGTCTTCAACGCCCACTAAATCATCAAACCGACGATAACGGGGGGATGCATCAATTTGGTAGCGATGTAATAAATCACGGGTAAACGACTTGCTGCTTTCAATTCGTGCTAACGATTGGTTTGGTCCAACACAAAGGATGTTGTTCGCTTTCAGGGTATCGACCAACCCGGCAGCTAAGGGTGCTTCTGGGCCAATAATCGCGAGATCTATGTGCCATTGTTGGGCCTTTTTCAACACCGCTTCACAATCAGTGACTGAGCCAACAGCATAGCCTTTGGTGAAGGCGCTAATGCCGGGATTATGGCTGGTTCCATAACAAAAAAGCTGCGCTGGGGTTTTTGACTGAGCAAATGCTTCTATCATCGCATGCTCACGCGCCCCCGAACCAACCACTAAAATATTCATTAAACTTGCTCCTTTTTCCTGGCGTCACCTAACTCATTTTTCTTGGTATCCGATAACTGTCCAGTAATATAGCGCCCATTCATACAAGCCATGCACGGTTTTTCAATATGGTGACGACCCTTACGCGTGACCGCTTCCACCAAGTCTTCCTGCGTTTGGTATAACAAAGCATCAACCCCCAAAAATTGGGCAATCTCAGCCTCATCCATCTTTGCCGCAATTAAGGAATCTCGTGAAGGGATATCAATCCCGTAAAAACAAGGTTCTTTGATAGGTGGGCTCGCTGAAGCAAAATAGACGGCTTTGGCATCATGCTCGCGAACCATCGTCACGATTTCTCGACTCGTTGTCCCACGGACAATACTGTCATCGACAATCAACACATTTTTGTTTTGAATTTCAATGTGTTGGGGAATTAGTTTATAACGAACATGCTGTGCCCGTGATTTGCCTTCTGGCATGATAAACGTGCGGCCAATAAACGGATTTTTGTACAACCCCTCTGAGTAAGGAACACCTAACGTTTGCGCCATAGCCATTGCCGCTGTATTGGCGGTGAAGGGGGCGGGAATAATGACATCCGGTAATAGATCGGGATACTTTTCCAACCAACGTTTGCCAAGATTTTGCCCCATTCTTAGGCGAGCGCGATAGACACTCACATCATCTAACACGGCATCAGGACGGGCGAAATAGACATATTCAAAAATGCACGGGGCAAACGTTTTCTGGTTTATTTGGCGGCGGAATACTTTACCTGCTTGGTTAATGAAGATCAATTCGCCATTGCGAATATCGTTCACCGGTTCATACCCCAATGGGTAAAACATGGTTGTTTCAGAAGCGATCACATAATCGTTACTGCCATTGGGATTTTCACGTTGACCCAATGTGAGCGGACGAATGCCATGGGGGTCACGAAAACACAGGATGCCTTTTCCCATAATGATGCTGACCACGGAGAAGGAACCAATCGCTTTTTCATATATATTGGCTACGACTTCGCACAATATGTCAAAATACGCCTCATCACGATCTGTTTTATTGGTGTGGGCTTCTAAGCCTTCTGCTAGTAAGTGCAATAATACTTCTGAATCGGTCGAAGAATGCAAGTGACGATGCTTATTATCCCGCAAATCTTCTGCTAATTCCTGATAATTCAACAAATTGCCATTATGCGCTAAGGCGATGCCACGCGGGGTGCCTACCCAGGTTGGTTGGACGTCATCGATGGAATGGCCACCGGCTGTTGGGTAGCGTGTATGGGCTATCCCCATGGACCCTTTGAGGGTTTTCATATCGTCAACGTTAAATACTTCTCGGACTAACCCCAACCCCGTTTTCATGTGAAATCGCTGCTGACAGGTTAAAATACCCGCCGCATCTTGGCCTCGATGCTGGAGGTGAATTAAACTGCCATAAAGCTCTTCAGCTACTGGCTTGTGACTATAGATTGCAACGATCCCGCACATAATGCTTCCTCTTTAAAGCGCCATGACATGCATATACTTATTTAAGTTTGCCACCATTCGCTTATTCATATTGTCCGTTGGCAAAGGATACTGAAACGGTTGACCGGTGATGGTTTCAAATAAATGAATGTATCGAGTTGACAAGGTCTCGATCAAATCATCCGGCGCTTTTGGCAGCACGTCATCTTCATAAGGATTACAATGCTGCATAAACCATAACCGCAAAAATTCTTTATCAAATGACTCTGGCTCTAAGCCTTGCTGATGGCGTTGTTCGTAACTTTCTGCTAACCAGTAACGGCTAGAATCCGGTGTATGTACTTCGTCTACTAGGGTTATCTGACCTTGACTATCAACGCCTAATTCATATTTTGTATCAACGAGAATCAAGCCTTTTTGACGTGCGATGTCGCTGCCAAATTGAAATAGTTTCATCACGATTTCGCTGGCAGCCTGCCAATGGGCTTGGGTCATCCATCCCTCAGAAATAATGGCTTCAGGACTGATTGGGCGATCGTGATTATCTGCTTTCGTGGTGGGTGTTAGGATAGGATGCGTTAATTTATCATTTTTTTTAAGGCCATCCGGTAATGACACGCCACAATAGTTACGATTGCCTTGTTGGTACTGGGTCCATATTGAGGTGCTGGTTGAACCCGTCATATAACCGCGTACCACAAATTCAATTGGAAAAACAAGGCACTTTTTAGCAATCGTGATATTGGGATCAGGCACATCCACCACATGATTAGGAACAATGTGCTCGGTTTGTTGAAACCACCAGGCGCTGCAGAGGTTCAAAACTTGGCCTTTATATGGCACTGAACAAAGTATTCTATCAAACGCACTTTGTCGGTCTGTGGTAACAATGGCGAGGAATTCACCCAAATCGTACGTATCTCTTACTTTGCCAACTTGCTTATTTGGCCAGGGAAGATTCGTTTCGGTTAAACAAGGTCTAAGATTAGTCATAGGCATAACACACATGTGAAATTGGGTTATAAAGAATATGCGAATTTAATATCGCATCGGTTACCTTCTCTAAATGGGTAGGTTCTGCTTCGATTTGCCATAACACACCATGCTCAATGGATTCGATGCCATCAATGGCAAAATGATGTTGTAAATGTTGTTTTTTTTGCAGGCCCAATATATCTTCATGCGCCCTTATCAAAAACGTATGGTGGCTCGATTTCGGTTTATAATCAACCAAGTATTCTTTTTGTTCATTGTATAACACACCACTCGCTTGAATCTGATGCAACACCGTTTTCGATGCACAGTGCACAGACCAATGTTGCAATCGCTTCACTCTCACTTTGTCACTCACCGATTGGATTGTTTGGTTAATTGTGAAAGCCGTATTGTCATTAATAATCAAATCGACAAAGAGATCGTGAGCATCGGGGTTAGGTCGATATAGTTGTAACGAGGGTTTAACAATTGTTTGAGCAGGGGCAGGTGAACAGGATTGATATCCAGAGGCAATATAATCTCGCATAGACTGGAATATACTATCGCCAGCACTGGTTCGTTCAGGATGGGGCATCATCGCCATCACATTACCGGCATGATTGACCATCGCGGCAATATTGGCAGCCGAACCGTTCGGGTTAATCGGGAATTCGGGGTTCACTTGTCCCGCTTCATCGCAGTACTGCCAAGCTATCAAGCCTTGTTTCTTTACAATAGCCAACATGGCATCATCCATCATAAATCGACCTTCACCATGGGCAATTGGCACTTGCATCATGGCATTCGCTGGTAAAATGCGGTTAAACGCATTGGCGTTACTTGCGACACCTGGTTTTAAGTGTACCCAAGCGTTATAGTAGCCCGTTCCTAAAACATTACCTTGTGCAACCCGTTTATTATCCGTTAAAGCAATCGATAATGGGTAATTTTGATAACCAGGGACCATACCCGTTTCAACTAAAATCTGAGCACCGTTGCAAATTCCTAATACCGGTTTTCCAAGCTCACTTTGTTGCTTGATCGTTTGCATGACAGGGTGCATGGCTGCAATGATGCCTGCGCGGCCTCTATCCTCATAGGAAAACCCGCCAACAATGATATAACCATCCATCGCTGCTAATTCATCAGTTGGCATATTCCATAAACAGGGTATCGGTGTCATCCCTGCACGAGAAACAGCCAAACTGGTTTCACGTTCACAGTTTGATCCGGGAAATTGAACAATGGCAATACGCATTAGACAATCCTCACTGATGATTCATTTTGCTCATAGACAAATCCAATGCACGATAATTGAAAACTTGGGAATAACTTAAATGCCTCTGTTAGCGCATCCGCACTCGCTGGGTCCACAACCACAACCAAGCCGATTCCCATATTGAATGTTCGATACATTTCGAAATTGTCTAAACGTCCCAATTGTTGCATGACGGAAAATATAGGCAAGGGTTCCCAACTCGCTGCTTTAATTTCCACGGCGCAATTGGCGGGTAGTATGCGAGGGATATTGTCGATAAAACCACCACCCGTAATATGTGCCATCCCTTTAATATCAACGCCTTCTTTTAAGCTATGTAATATCGGATGGGCATAATTAATATGAGGCTCAAGCAATGCTTCGCCCACCGTTTTTTGTAACTCCGGATGGTAACTGTCCACATCAAGGCCAGCTACATCAAAAAATAATTTTCGCGCAAGCGAATAACCATTGGTATGTAACCCACTTGATTGCACACCAAATACCAAATCCCCTGATTTAATTGATTGGCCGGTGATCATTTTATCTTGCTCAACCACACCGGTGACAATACCAACGAGATCGTGCTCACCATCTAAGTAAGTATCTGGCATTTCGGCCGTTTCACCGCCGACTAAGGCGATTTGCTGTTCGCAACACGCTTTGCTCATGCCAACCAAAATCTGTTCGATGATTTCTGGCTTTAACTTATCTGAGGCAATATAGTCTAATAAGGTAAGAGGTTTTGCACCCATGACTAAAATATCATTGGCGGTGGCACTCACGAGATCAATGCCAATCGTATCAAATTGGTTCATCATTTTCGCGACTTTGATTTTAGTCCCAACCCCATCAATACTTTGTACCAATAATGGATGGTCATACTCATTGAGCAAACTTTTCAAGTCAAAACAAGAACCAAATGCCCCTACTTGCGTTTTTACCGGCGGGGTAAAAGTTTTTTCAACTAGCGGCTTAATACGCTTTACAGCTTCATTGCCAGCGGCAATATCAACACCGGCTGCTTTATAATCGACGATTGTCACACCCATTTCTCCCGTAAACCATTTTCCCAATGTTGTTTAGCTAATGCTACCGGCACGTTTAATTGCTTTTGCATCGATAATACCCCACGATTGTTGGTTTGACCAATTAACCAACAAGGAACGTTTCGCTGTGAAAATAAATCCACGACCGCTTTCAGATGGGCTTCTTCGATTTCTAACACAAATCCGCCACTCTCACCGAACAAGGCTAACCAATCGGGTAAATCCGATGTTATCGTCACATCAACCCCGATTTGGTGTGCAAAACTCATTTCCGCTATGGCCACAGCAATCCCACCTTCACCGATATCATGGGCTGAAAGAACCCATTGATTGTCAATGGCATCGGTGACGGCATTGAGTTCGTTTGCAATTTGAGATAAGTCAGGCTTAGGTACGCTTGCCCCAAGTGCATGGTATAATTCATATAGCACACTGCCACCCAGTTCTGCTTTACGTGCGCCTACCATCAACAAATGGCTACCGATTTGTCTAAAACTGGAAGCAACTGCTTTGCGGCCATCCGCTAATCGTCCCAAGCAACCAATCATTGGACTTGGCGGAATACTGCCTCGCTCACTTTCATTATAGAGTGATACATTGCCAGAGATAACCGGTAATGGTGCGCCGGGGTAATCTTTAAGACCGATGGCCTGGCAGGCATCCGTAATCCCTTTGATTGACTGAGCAAATGTCCACATGCGTTCTGGATTTTCAGGGTTCCCGAAACACAAGCAATCTGAAATAGCTGCTGGCGTAGCACCCGTCGCCACAATATTTCTCGCTGATTCAACCACCGCATTGACTGCCCCCCAGTAGGGGTCAATCTGGTTATATCTTGGGTTATGATCCAATGATAAAGCAATCCCCGTATGACGAATTTCTTCCGGGTATTTATCTTCGTTAAATGGCATCATCACCCCGGCATCCGCCATACCCGATTCGATTTGTGTACGCCCTTGAACTTGTTTGTCGTAAGTTTCATAAATGGGCGCTCTGGAAGCGATGTTTTCATGAGCTAGGAGGGTCAGTAACGTCTCATCCAAATTCAAGGTGGGTAAAGCGGGTTCGCCCAAGGTTTCAGTAGGTTGGCTCATTGGACGGTCATAAACAATCCCTTTGGTAATATCGGCCGCTTTTGCATCAATGATCGTTTGGCCATGATAGGTCACAACGTATTGCATATCTTTGCGAATTTTACCAACGACTGCGGCGCAAGCGCCTTTGGAGATTTCGGGAAGTGCGAAGTCCTCGTTGTAATGCTTGAGAATCCGCTCAACCATATTGGGGGGAACTGCCCACATAAAGCGTTCTTGTGTCTCAGAGCAGAGGACCACATGCGCAGGCAAGTCGGTCATGCTAACGGGAATTTGCTCAACCATGACATCCGCACCATAGCCACCCGCTTCGGCCATTTCAACCGTTGCACAGGCAACGCCACCTGCGCCCAAATCTTTAAATCCGACTCGTTGAGTGAGTTGTTCATTTTTCAGTTGTTCAAATAAGGCATAGTTGGCTTTCAAAAGATGACGCTTTAAAAAAGCATTGGGTTCCTGAACAGCCCCTTTATTGGCTGCTTTATTTTGGTTGTCAAAATTGGCAGAAGCAAAGCTTGCCCCCCCAAAGCCGCTGTTGTCCGTGGCTTTTCCAACTAAGATATAAACATAATCTTCGCCATTTTCTGGAACGTAGGAATGAATGATTTGGTCATCTCGCACAATGCCAAGAGTCACAACTGTTACAAGACAGTTGTCATTATAAGCTGCGTTAAAATAAACATCGCCGGCGATATTAGCAATCCCCGTGGCATTGCCATAACTACTGATGCCATCAACCACCCCTTCGCTGATCCAATGGGTGGTTTGATTGTCGAGGCTTCCAAAGCGCAAACCATCGGCCAAAGCAATGACTTCCGCCCCCATGCAACAAACATCACGAATATTACCACCAACTCCTGTCGCAGCGCCCTCAAAAGGAACGATTTGTGAGGGGTGATTATGGGACTCATGGCTCATGACGATTCCGTAACGATGGCCATTATTATCTTCTGCAACCGAGACAATACCTGCATCTTCTTTAGGGCCTAAAATAACATTTGGGGCATCAGTTGGTAATTGCTTTAAATGGATTCGGCTGCTTTTATAGGAGCAATGTTCAGAGCCTTGTATATTCCACAAATGGCATTCTGCAAGGGTTGGTGGGCGCTTTAATATGACATTTTGGATATGCAACGCTTCTTCAGGTGCTAAGGTGATACGGTTCTCCATTAGCAACGCTTTGACTTCTGTCAGTGATTTGTTGCTAAAATCAAGAACGGTTAATTCGTTTTCCATAATTCCAGGTTACCATGCTGATTTTTGATGCTGAATTATAGCATAAAATGCAGGTTATTTGTAAGAGCTGAGAACAATTTTTATCAAAAAGAGACTGGTTGTATTTCACGATTTCCTCCTTTTTCTACATCGTCATCCTTCTTTCACTAAAGGAGGGTAATTTATGGTTGACGTGACTTCATGTTGCACAGCCTTGAATGTATCCTTAAGGTCAAACCCAACGGGAAGACAAACAGCAACATCTTTTTCTTCAGATATAGGCAATGTTCCTCTTATTTACACATAGCGAAATTACGTTAGAGAAATTCTAGCTAAACTATCATTTTGAATTTTCTTGGGAATGACATGAAACTTAATTATAATTTGCCATCCTTATCATTTTTAGAATTTATTAAATATGACTCCTGATACTTTTATTGGTAAACATAAATATGAGTTAGATACGCCTTGCTTAATCATTGATATCGATTCTTTGAAAAGAAATCTAATGATTATGCAAAATTTTGGCAAGAGAAATAACATTGCCATTAGGCCTCATACTAAAACACACAAATGTTCAAAATTGGCCCAATTGCAAATAGACTATGGAGCAATCGGTGTTTGCGCGACAAAAGTTTCCGAAGCGGAAGTTCTTATCAACCACGAAATTAATAAAATTCTGATAACCTCTCCCGTTGTCACCCCCACTAAATTAAAACGGTTATCCTACTGTATACAAAAGTCATCCGAGGTGATGGTTGTGGTGGATAATCTTGGCAATGCGAATGATCTGAATGAATTGGGGAAACAGCTGAACAAGCCCATCAAGGTATTGATTGACTTGGATTCTGGGATTGGTAGAACAGGTATAAAAAATAGCGAGGCCGTTGATTTTGCCAAACAGCTTTCTCATTATCCTTTTTTGGCGCTCTCAGGCATACAATGTTATGCGGGGAATCTCCAACATATACAATCATACCAAGAAAGAAAGCAACGCTCATTAATGGTAATGAAACAAGCAAGCCTTATTCTAAAACAATTAAGAGAGGCTGGATTTCAATGTGACATTTTGACTGGCACAGGAACAGGAACGTATGATATCGATTGTCAGGATACATTGATAACCGAAATTCAACCCGGCTCCTATACGGTAATGGACGTTGAGTACTTTGAGATTGAATCCGAACATGGCAAAAAATTTAATACATTTGCACATTCAATGACGTTGCTATCAACAGTCATTAGTAGTAATAGGAAAGAACATGTAACGGTGGATTCTGGCACAAAAGGCATATATGTCGATAATCACCATAAACCAATCATCGTAAATCATGAAGGGCTTATCTATGATTGGAATGGCTTTGGGGATGAGCACGGAAAAATAATGGCTACTAACGGCGGCCCACTTCCTTTAAATGGCACGGTTTTGGAAATGATTGTCCCTCATTGCGATCCGACCATTAATTTATATGATCATTTCTATATGACACAAAATGACGTGGTGATAGATGTTTGGCAAATTGATATGAGAGGTAAAGCGCAATAGGACCTAATGAAGATTCACAAGGGCGCCCCGATTGTGGAATTTTACCCCAAAAACCATCCAACGCTAACAGGCGATGTATCAACGTTCTTTGAGGCTAATAAAGCTAAGGGATTTTTTTAGTTGATGTATCGTCTGGGGATTTAGTCAACTGACCCGCTGATTGATGTGATTGCGTGCCGGGCAAGGTATCCTTCTCTTTATGACTGAACATAGTTCCTTTAGATACAGACGTCACTATTAATGCTGGACTATTATCAGGCCCACTTAAATCACTCTCTACCTTCGAGGCTTTTTCTTTTTGACTAACGGCATCAGCAAACTCGCTAATTTCCTTTTCCAACGATGGATTGGTGGTCAAATCTGCTGATTGTTTAATTAGCTCCAAGGTATGCAACATATTTTCTCGTGCATGGACTGCCCATTCTGGAATTTGTGGCACCCCGCCTTCCAAAGCGTCATCTTTTTCAGGAATCAAAGGAACACTTTTTAATGATGACCCTTCAATTTGGCGAACATTCGCTAACTCAGAAGATAATCCTCTGCTGCCACCAATTTCTCGGAACTTCAGTACTGAAAGATATTCTTTCTCCACGTTTAACAATTCTTGTTTTAATTCTAATTCCTGCTCAGCACCTACGGGGGTTGAACTAGTATATCTTTCCGTAATAAGTTGTCTTGCTTTTTCATAGTCTTGCTTGAGTTCAGAAGGGTTAATCCGGCAAGGCTCTTGTTGTTGCCCAAACAAATAAAATTCAATCACGTCAATTTTGTTTAACTGATTTTCAGGTCGAGTCATGTACTGTTCTTCGTATGAGACTGGACGGTCGAGACCAGTATAGGTCCATTGTCGATACCATTGTTGATAGTCTCGACAAATTTCTTCTAATTCGCCTGGTTCAAAAAAGGAGCCTTCTTTCGTTGCATTGGGTAAATTGGCCTCCGTTCCGGAAAACCCCATCATGTGCTGAGTAAAGTCGAAATCCGTTACAGGGCTATTATCAGCCATTCGATAATGGTTATGATTCCAGGCTGCTTCACTTTCATTGGTATGCATCGATTTGACATGGTATGCATTGCTACCTCGATAATATAAATCACAGCCTCGTGTTACATGTTGATGGGCTTGTGCTGCAGACTGGTATAAAATATCTCTAAATTCCTGAGGGTAGCGATCTTTATACTTGGGATGCAATACAAAATACCAGGTAATACTATATCCTTTTACTTGGACCATCACGGGGACTTGTGTATATTCTTCAACCCCCGTTGTTTCGGTAACGACATTATCGGTTAAGCGAAATCTTTTCTTTTCTTCCCGCTCATAATGCCGCTTAGCTTCACGATATCCATCTTTATTACCTGCATTATGAAGCTGTTGAAGATGATTTGCCGCCGGTGTTACTTCCGATTTGTCGATGGGAAGATTAAACTTTTTCTTGAGATATCGACTATAAGGCTTTGTATAGTTGGTGTTTAACAGATCGGAAGCACGAGTAGCCATTGTTAATCCAATTCGTTTTATGACCTATAAAATAAATATAGACCATTATGATCTGTTTTCAAGCAGATGAATTCGCTCTTGCTTTATATGGCTTGGGTTTATTGGTTGGGCGGCTTTTGTATTTCATCTGTTTCAAGCACATCATTACTCGTATCGAGTGTAGTACTTTGAAAAAATGTATTTGAGCTTAAAGAAGATTCAATCGGTGACTTTCCCTGTGAATTCTCGGGGAATTGGTCAGACGAGTTATATTGTTTTTCAATATATTGCCGAAGTGATGGGAATTTGGTTGGATCAAATTTACTTAAGTAATTCAGCAAAAATCGATATTGCTCCGGGGACAAAATTTCCGCCTGTTTGCCTGTCAGAAAATTCTCAACCTCAGAAAAATGAATAAAATTATTGATAAATCGTGCACATTTTTCGGCATCATAATGATTGGTTATCGCCGAAAACAAAATGCTGAGCAAACTCTGTATTCCGTTTTCTTGGCTTTTCGATTTGAGTACGCAGATTTCTGTAAGTAATGATTTTTTATGACTAGTCGGTGTATTTTCATAGATGAACATCGTTAGTTCTAGCAGATGGTTAAATTGTCTTTCACCCTCACCATTAGGCTGGTTAGCTGCCCGCTGAAGTCCTTGCAATATTAGTAAAAAATTACTTAACTCAGCATAGCGCCCTTTTGCGATAGGTTTGAGGAAATGATTGTGTATTTTATCGCCAATCTGAGTAGAAGGCACCGATATTAGCGTTTTGATTATCTCGCAAACGACTTCTGTAAGACCTTCATTGTTAATAACAGACGAATTTAAAAGAGCACAAAGATCAATAAGTAAGCTTACTCCCGACATATATTTCGTATTCGTTATGAGATCCACAGCCTGAGGAGATTGTTGGCAAATGTCCTTCAATAAGTATGCTAGCTTTGATGTCATCACCTGATTATAGGGATTCTTAGCGGAATCTGTTAATGCAAAGACAATACTCGAGATACCAGACTTTCCTGCCATGTAAACCTCCCCTTGCCCGAGGGTGGTAATTGCCTTAAAAAAGGCTGTCTTTGATCCTGTCATGAGTATGTCAACAATATCAGCAAGCAAAACAAATGAATTGACATCAGAATTTGAAACGATTGAGATAAACTGGTGCACCCATGTATGTCCAACTGTCCATCCTTTATATGGACCATGTGTTTGAACCTGTTGCATTGAATGGATTAGAACAGCCGGATTCTTCACATAGACTTTCTTAAAAAAACTATGTGCATTGTTAACCAAGTCTAATTTTTGGTTTTCAATCGCCAGTTTGAGTAGACAAGTTATCCAAAAAATAATATTTGATTTGGCAAGCGCATCTGCTGAGGCAGTCTCGATGTAATTTGAAATTTGTTCCGATAATTGAATCTGTTGCCAATACGTTAACTTGAACGAAGTGGCTGCGTATAACTGTTCTGGTGTAACACCTTCAATTTGGGAGCTAAAAGAATTTGAATCAGTAAAGTCAATTAACAACACTTCCCGTTTTTCATCATCCAATGGTATGTTCTCCAGTTTAGCGAAAGTATAGGACATTCTATTAGCTTTATTATACTTGAATTGTAAATATAAAGCCACCTCGACTATATATTGATCATCTCGGTCCTTTATGACTGGATTGGGGTATCTTAATTAATACTTTAGGCATGTTGGTTGATTTTGCTCTAATCATTGACTATAAATAGATATATCGCCAATTATGAGGTTATCTTATGCCCCTCTTTAAGAGTAAGCTAAACAATAATCAATCCGAAATAATGAAGCAAACTTTGAAATGTTTAGAAAAGCATCGTTCGATGGGGCCAGAGGTTGCCAAAGAAATTCAATCGTTTAAAGATAAATTGAACAGTTCAAATTCTCCCCAAGCATTTTATAGTATCAATGATGCACTTATCAAATATGGAGAATCCCTCGCCGTTAAGCTATTTCCTCAAGGACAAAACTTCCCAGACAAACTAACCATGAAAGCGCTTCATAAACAGCTCGAAGATGATCCCGAATTATCAGCCATTCTCGATGGGATTGATTACGTATCAACGTTCCTTAAAGAAACCCTTGAAAATAAAGAAAAGCTGACCTTGGAAGGCTTAAAGCACGGTCTTAATGAACAGCAGTTTAAAGCCTTAGTCGATTGCATTCATAACATAAAGAGCATCATCCCCACTGCCATTTCCATCGATACGCAAGTCTCTCAATTTAGAGAAGAGTTAGAGCGTGCGACATCGCTAGAAGAAGTGCAGGATATCGAGTCACAAATTGCTATTATTCACAATGCGCTTAATATAATGTATCAAAAAACCATCGAATTCCCACAAGATGAAGTTGTGGCTGGCGCACTTGTTCAATTTCTATACTCTAATTTTCATCTGTTAGATAAAATGCGGTCGTTTAACATTCATGGCAATTTAACTGATGACATTTTATATGCTGAGGCAAACCTTCAAAATAGAACAACGCCAAGCTAAGATGAAACATACATGACTATCTGAAGGACCTATTTAATTTAAACAATGTGATTGGATTTACCTTCTAAGTACTATGTAGGATTTAATTCTAATTTTAATCTCAAAATGACCGCTTCTGAAAATTACTGTTTTACATCGACGGAAAACAATGGCATATTGAAAAGATGTTAATTGGCAAAGGAGCTGTACATGCCGACCAAATTATCAGCAAACCCTGCTTCGACTATGCCGGCTGGTGTTGTACCACTCTTTTTCATTCAAATAGTTTGTACCCTTGGCTTTAGTGTCTTATATTCAAGCCTGGTTTTGTATATGACAAACAAATTAGGCTTCGATAAAAGTCTCTCAAGTCTCATCATGGGTGTGTTTGTTGCCTATAACTACGGGCTCCACTTACTAGGCGGTATCTTTGCAGGCCGTTTTATTTCAAATCGACTACTGTTTTGCTTAGGCATGGCTGCGCAATTAATCGGTTGTTTATTGCTTTCCAACACCAATGAAACGTTCATGTATTATGGTTTGGCGGTTTTTTTAACCGGCTCAGGGCTCAATGTCACCTGTTTAAACTGCATGCTTACCCAATTATTTGATGCCGATGACACACGCCGCGAATCGGCGTTTTTCTGGAATTATGCTGGGATGAATTTTGGTTTTCTCATCGGCTTTACCATGAGCGGTTTCTTTGAGATTAGTCAATCCTATGGCGACCTGTTCCTCTTGAGCAGCCTTGGTAATGTCTTCGCCGTGATTATTTGTGTGTTTCACTGGTCAAAATTTCAGGATAAAGGGACGATTTGGGCGGAAAAGGATCGTCCTACACAGATTCGCCATGGTGTTGGGGTTGTCTTATTTATCCTAGCCATGCCCATTGTGTTAAGGCACTTATTATACCAAGTCGTGTTCGCCAGCGTATTTGTTTTGGTGGCCGCGGTACTCATGTTTGTGATTTTAACCTATGTTGCTTATCAGCAAGAGGATAAGCAAATTCGAGACAAAATTCTCGCTTTCTTAGTGCTTACGCTAATGGGCATGGTCTTTTTTACGCTATATGGTACGGCCCCCATGGGATTGACCCACTTTATTGATCATAACGTTGACCGCGCATTTGGCAACAGCATCATCCCCCCTCAATGGTTTCAAAATGTGAATACGATAGCCATTATCCTGGGTGGTCCCTTGCTTTCCATGGCCATTAACAGAGCGCGAAAAAATGGCAAACAAATCTTGCTGACACAGCAATTTTTTCTGGCGTTATTTCTTATCTCCGCCGGTTTTCTCATCCTCCCCGTTGGCATCCGCTTTGCCAGCTCGCTTGGATTTGTCAGCCCTTCTTGGATCGTGGCAAGCTTTCTCTTTCAAAGCATCGGCGAGTTATTTATTTCTCCTGTGGGTTATGCCATGGTTGGCGCTTTAATACCGCCTTCGATGCAAGGCGTCATGATGGGCGTATGGATGATGACATCTGGGGTAGGTTCAACGCTTGCCGGTTATAGCTCTTGGTGGATGACCGTAGGCCAAGCCAGTTCAGATCCAATCATTACCAATACCAATTATAGCTACGTCTTTAGCATGCTTGGTTTAATTACCTTAATCGTATCGATTTTACTGCTGATTATCACCCCGAAATTAAACCAATTACTGGCAGAAAAACCTCTCTCTGCTGAAAATGCTGACGCCGAAGACCCTGTCTTAGAATAAAAAGTCAGGGTATACCCCTGACTCTCTCATTCCCTTGCTGTCTAACACCCTGAAATTTGTACTTTATTAACAATCTAAGTATTATTTTTAACCATTTTATGATATAATGAAGCTTTCCTATCATTCACCATGCATTTGACCAGGAGTTACCAATATGCCGGCACAGAACAATTTTTTTCAAAAGTTGAAAAATTTTAAAATGACAAATCAACAAAAAAAACCGGATTTAAAAAAGAATTTCTTTGAAAATTACAGCGACCATCTTGAATCGCTTAAATTTAAATTTTTAGATACCCTCAAACAAAATGTCGAAAATGGCAATGATCTCAGCGATGTCATGTTTACTGGCTCTGCATTATTACTGGATCCGAAACATCTTCTTATCTTGGATGCGTTACGAGACGGCCATGACTATCTGGACGAAGTGGTTGGTGCAACCGTTGTACCAATCGTTGGTGCACTGGCGAGCTTGGCTGCTTTCGGCCTTGGCATTTATGAAGGTGCTCAATCGCTAGCCATTCAATCAGGATTGGTTAAGGATGACAAGAAAGATCATGGTAACAAAGCAATAAATTACTTGGCAGCGTCAGGGTTAGCTTTAGTTGTGTCGGTCGTTAGCTTGATTAAATCGGTGCTAAGCTTAGTGACTCGACCCATTATCACCTTAATGCAAGGTTGGAAGCCTCAAGACACAGTCCGATTCTATAATGAGAATTCAGCTAAAGGTCAATTTGATAAGGGTCTTGAAAAAGCTGGAAGAGTTTTTGATGATGTTATAACTAATGTGTTTAACTAAAATTCTGCATCTACATAAATCATTCCAAATATCTTCTTCCTCCTCCGCTTCGTGCGGAGGATCCTCTTCCCCAATTCTCCCAAACGCCATCATTTCATAGAAGCAATTTTCAGCAAACCCCAGAAAAATAGTTTATAATTTATACTGATTGTTTTACAAGGAGTCGATATGAAATTAAAGTTAACAGCATTCTTTCTGATAACTATGATGGTTGGATTAAGTGGGTGCAATGGTATGGGTATGGGTATGGGCGGTGGACCAGGTTATCAAGGTTCCGCTTTTGGACCACCAGGCTATGGTCATCACCCAACTGGACTTAATATCTATACCAACCCTGGTTTCTATAACGATCCAATATTCCGTTAAAAATCTTAAGCAGGGGGCTTTAAGGTCCCCTATTTTCTCTCTAAACTCTTACTTCCCTGACGCTCACACCGACCGTGCTTTTTATCTCATTTAAATGTCGTTAGACCAAAACCCAACCTGCTACGATTTTTCTTCAGTGAGATACCGTGCAATCGATTGCGCTGCCATTTGACCTTGGGCAATCGCGTTAACAACGAGGTTTGCGCCTAATACCAAATCCCCGCCAGCAAAGATTTTGGGATGATGGGTTTGAAGCGGATAAGGTGATTCGTCTAATTGAATTAGTCCATTTGGCTTGGTCTGCAACCCTAATGGGTCAAACCAATCGAATTTGGCCGCATTAAAACCATAGGCAATAATCACCACATCGGCAGATAGGTGCTCTTTCTTATTGGTCAGTTGTAACTTGCCCTCATCATTAAATCGGGTATGTGTCACTTCCACTGAACTCAACCTTTCTTTCCCATGAAACGCAGTAACCTGGCGTAGCCAATGAAACTGAACCCCTTCCTCGCGGGCATGTTTGTAATCTTTATCGCTAATATGCAAATCGTCTTCACGCCGCCTATAAAGACAATGAACTTCTTTAGCGCCTAAGCGGATACTGGTTCGGCTGCAATCCATGGCCGTATCGCCCGCACCTAGGACTAGGACAACTTTTCCCTTAAAATCCATGGTTTCTGCTTCATAACCCAGCAAGGGCTTGATATTAGTGATTAAGAAAGGCAAGGCTGAATAAACACCTTCCATGTTCTCACCGGCCACATTCGCTTGGATGCCTGCATCCGCACCTAAGCCCAGAAACACTGCATCGTATTCACCAAGTAATGAATCAATGGACCGATCACGCCCAATTTCAACACCCGTGTGGAATTGTATCCCCATCCCCTCGAGGATATGCCTGCGCCGAATGACAACACGCTTTTCTAATTTAAACTGCGGGATGCCGAAGGTTAACAAACCACCAATTTGCGGATGTTTATCAAACACATCCGTGGCAATTCCTAACCGAGCCAACCGGTCTGCACAAGCAAGACCTGCAGGACCTGCACCGACAATGGCAACCCGATAGGGTTGCGCTTTGACACCGGATAAATCCGGCCGCCAACCTTGCCGCAATGCCGTATCGGCTAAATAATTTTCGATAGCACCTATCGTCACCGCTCCTAACCCGTCATTTAACGTGCAAGCCCCTTCACACAGTTGCGACTGAGGGCAAAGTTGGCCACACATTTCTGGCAAGCTATTGGTTTGATGCGCTAAATCCGCCGCTTCCATGATTCTCCCTTCTGCGACCAAGCGCAACCATTGGGGGATACGGTTATGGACAGGGCATTTCCATTGGCAATAAGGATTACCACAATCAATACAACGCGTGCTTTGGGCGCTTGCTTGGTCTTCCGTGTAATGGCTATAGATACTGGCAAAGTGTCGAATCCGTTGCTCAACACTTTGAACTTCCGGCGGTTGCCTCACTTGTTCAATAAATTGAAATAAGGGGATATGCACTTCTTTCATGAGGTCACCTGCTTAGGATGAGAGACTGGCAAATTCATGCCTTTCGGGTAGACAACATAAAAATCGCGACCACCCGTGGCTAAATGGCGTAACGCCTGAATACCGAGATCGCTATTTGTATGGTGAATGAATTGTTCCAAGTCATGCATGAGTAATTGCGCATAATAATCATCAGTGACGCTCAATAGCTTGGCAAATTCAACCGTTTCGGAATTGATTTGCGTCGACAAATTTTGTTCGTTATCCCAAATAAAGGCAATTCCCCCGGTCATTCCCGCCGCAAAATTGTTACCCGGCGAACTTAAAATGGTTACCTGACCACCTGTCATGTATTCGCACCCATGATACCCCACTGCCGCTACAACCGCATGAGCTCCCGAATTCCGTACCGCAAAGCGCTCACCAACCCGTCCATCGATAAAACATGCTCCGCCCGTTGCGCCATATAAACAGGTATTACCGGCAATCACATAGTTTTGGCTATCGATTTGACTCATCATGGGTCTTTTTAACACCACACAGCCACCGTTCATGCCTTTGGCCAAATAATCATTAGCCGCACCGGTTAAGGTTAATTGCATGCCATCGACAGTCCAAACGGCAAAACTTTGTCCTGCTGTACCCGTGAAATCCAGTTGCACCAAAACATCCTTGGCGATAGGCAAATGGGGGTCTTTTTTGATGAATCCAGCAATATTTGCACCAATACTTCGATCATGGTTGCTGATAGGATAACGCCCTTTCATTATCTTATTCGCTGCAAAGGCTTTTTCGGTATCACCAATCAATGCTTTTGCAAGTGGCGCTTTATCAAACGAGGGATTGCGAGGCTGACTATAATAATGCACACGCTGTTTTTCATCCTTTTGACTCGGATGTAACGGCGGCAAAGCCCATGGACAATTCTCGAGTTCTTTAAGCAAATCATGGCGTCCTATGACAGAACGCAACGATGGATAACCCATGTAGCTTAAAATTTCTCGAACTTCAGCAGCAACAGAACGAAAAAAGAACATGGCTCGTTCAGGATTTCCCTGATAATGTTCACGCCGCAACACCGCTTGTTGGGTGGCAACACCGGTTGCGCAGTTATTTAAATGACAAATTCGTAGATATTTACAACCTAAAGCCACCATCGGTGCGGTACCAAAACCAAATGTCTCAGCACCCAACAAAGCCGCTTTAACCACATCCAATCCAGTTTTTAATCCACCATCAATTTGCAAACAAACCCGGTGTCGCAACTGATTTTCCAACAGAATTCGTTGTGTTTCGGCTAACCCCAGCTCCCAAGGGCAGCCTGTGTTACGAATAGCGCTTAAAGGAGATGCCCCTGTCCCGCCATCATACCCAGACAACGTAATACAATCGGCATACGCTTTAACGACACCTGCCGCAATAGTTCCTATCCCTGGCTCAGAGACAAGCTTGACAGAAACATAGGCCTTTGGATTGATTTGTTTTAAGTCAAAAATCAACTGAGCCAAATCTTCAATGGAATAAATATCATGATGTGGCGGCGGAGAAATTAGGGTAACCCCCGGTGAACAGTAACGCAATTGGGCAATGGTTTTATTGACTTTGTTTCCAGGCAACTGTCCGCCTTCCCCTGGTTTGGCTCCCTGAGAAATCTTAATTTGTATGACGTCTGCTTGCATCAGATATTCAGCCGTCACGCCAAAACGTCCAGAAGCAACCTGTTTTATTTTCGATCTTTTTTGGGTATTATGACGATAACTCGCCTCCCCCCCCTCACCGGAATTTGAACGTCCTCCCAGCGCATTCATTGCCTCTGCCAGCGATTCATGTGCTTCAGGCGATAATGCCCCTAATGACATTGCCGCGGATTCAAACCGGGATGTAATGGTCTTTACGCTTTCGACTTCCGTTATGGGAATGGGTGATTTATCGGACTCAATCCGATAAAAATCTCGCAGCATGACAGGCTTTCTTTGGTTAACCCAATTAGCATACTCGCGGTATTTTTGCTTATCTGCAGACTTGCACGCTTCAATGAGTGTCATCACCACATCCGGGTGGTAGTCATGGTACTCTCCCCCATGCACATATTTATATAGACCTCCGTGGCGTGTGGGTACCAACCTGTCATGACTGTTGATAAAAAATTGATTTTGGTACTCAGTCAAGGCAAGCCAATCCAGCCGCTCAACTGCAAAGGGACAATCACCAAAACAAGCCTTGACCACATCCGAGGTTAAACCAATCACTTGAAACAATAAACTACCGTGATAGCTATTGATCGTACAAACCCCCATTTTTGACGCAATTTTTAGTAAGCCTTTATTCAAAGCTTGTCGATAATTTTTCCGTGCCAGAAAGGGATCATCGGTGACTTTATCGATTAAACGATAGGCTAACCAAGGGTGAACCCCTTCGGCACCCGTCGCAACCAACATGGCCAAATGATGTGCATCGCGAACCCAGCCCGAGGAAACCAAAATCGACACTTGTTCCCGCTTATTGTGTCTTACCAGCGTTTGATGAAGATATCCGGCTGCAAGGGCAGGATGAATGCTCGGTTTATCCGACTGCCTCTCCTCATCATACAAAACTAACATCAGGTGTTTATCCTTCAACTGATGCAAAACCTTGTTCGCCAATTTTTCCAACTCGTCCAAAAGATTTGTCGATTGATTTTCATAATGAAGGGATAAAGCATGAGGCCTATAAAACGCATTTTCAGTCTGGCACAACGTCTTAAATTGAATATTGGAAAGTAACGGACTAGGTAAAATAACTTGTTTTGCATGTTGAGCATTTCGCTTAGCAAGGAATGCACGATACCCTAAGCTTATCGTTAACGACATCACCGTTTTTTCACGTAAGGAATCGAGTGGTGGATTGGTTACTTGCGCAAATTGCTGACGCATAAAATCAAAGAACTGTCGCGGCGTGTGCGATAAAACGGCCATCGGGGTATCATCCCCCATGGAGGCAGTCGGCTCAACGCCATTCTGCGCCATAAACCGCAACGATTGCTCAATTTCTTCATAAGAGACATCAAAATATTTCTTGACGTCATCTAACACCGGTCGGTGATTGGGCGGGGCATGGTTATCTTCTTCATAGGGAAGCATTTTTTGTAGCGACGATACCCAATCACTGAAGGGATGGCGCTGATAAAACTGCCTCGGTGTGTCACCTTCGGTAATTAAACAATTGTTTTTGATATCAACCATGAGCATTGCCCCCGGAGGAATGCGGGATTGTTTGACTAAATCCCCATCCGGGATGTCAACCAACCCAACTTCGGATCCAACCACCACTAACCCTTGCTTACTTCGTTGATAGCGCGTTGGTCGAAACCCATTGCGATCGAGGATGCACCCCGCGAAGCGTCCATCAAAAAAGACCAGCCCGGCCGGACCTTCCCAAGATGGTAGCAGTGGAAAGTGAAATTGATAATAATCTCGGATTGGCTTTTCCAGGGTTGAATCATTTTCCCAGGCCGGTGGTAAAAGTAATCGAAGAATTTCAGCTGTTAGCATCCCAAAATGCCGATAAGCTTGAACAAATTGATCCAGGTTCAACGAATCGGAAACATTATCAGAAAGCAATGAGGGTAAATTCGCCAGCTCCGGGTAATAGGTTTCGATTAATTGCGGGCTAATTTGATGACCATAAACCCGATTGCCGCGAATGGTGTTGATCTCGCCATTATGAGCTAAGGTGGAAAAAGGCTGCACCAAGGGCCACCGACTGAGTGTATTGGTGGAAAAACGCTGGTGGAACAATGCCACTTTTGATTGCCACTGTTTGTTTTGTAAATCGGGGTAGAATTTGGCTAAATTGGGTGGCAATACCAAGGCTTTATAAACGATGGATTTTGATGATAAAGAGCATAGGCAAAAATCCTTTGCCTCTTTTAATTGCCATTCAATTTGTTTTTGCGCGATAAACAGCTGCCTTTCTAATTCAATACCGGACCATGGGCTTTCGCTAGAATCGATAAAAAATTGATATATCGCGGGTAAAGAGGCTGCCGCTGTTTCTCCAAGATAGGCTTTATCAATGGGAACTAAACGCCATCCGGAAACATTTAAATCTTGCTTTTTTAACTGGTTGCTAATCCGTTTTTGTTGGCTCTCTACTTGGTTTGGTGTTAGAAAACACATACCAACAACACAGCGATGGTGAATTGGTATCTTGGCGCGCTTTGCCAACTGACTAAAAAAGGCTTGATCCAGATCAAGTAGCAAACCGCACCCATCGCCTGATAAACCATCCTCGCTAACAGCACCCCGATGGGTCAAGCGAGCAAGACCTTCTAAAGCTTGTACGATTATTTGGTTTGACGGTGGTTCATGCACATTAACAAGCAAGCCAAACCCACAACTATCGCGTTCTTGGTCCATGTTGGTCCTAAGCCTATTGTTGGTTTACAAATCATTTAACGGGTAATTTTCACAGCGCTTACTGCAAGGAGTATATACCCTCTTTTCCACCCAATTTATTCAAAACCAGACTTTGGGCATGCATTATTTAAAAGTATAGCAGGGGTTCCTATCCCTCTCTCTGTACTGGACCAAAACACAGAACCAATTCGTGCCCGTGCCCGTGCCCGGTTTTTAACCGGCACCGCTCCTGATTTTTCGGAGGGCTGCTTCGAGCTCAAAGTGTATCTTTTAATTTTTTAAAACCGGGCACGGGCACGCTCACGGACACGTATTAGTTTTATGTTTTTTTTATCTTTTACAGAGTATCACCTAAACACTTCCACCCTATCTCATTTTTGATAGAAATAAAACAGGCCTTAGCCAAAGGGTTGAATAAATAACCTCTTTTGTGACATGATGAACGAATCAATAGGACGTTGATGTACGAGGCATAAATGGATTTTGCTTTTAATTTATTGATCATCATCATTGATCAGATTCTGCTTTTTGCGATTAATATCATGGTTGCCCGCAATACCGGCGAGGTATTATATGGTAATTTTTCAGTTGCCACCCAAGGCCTCTTAATTCTCGGTACCTTATTAACCCTCGGTATTGATTCAATTATTGATTATTACATTCCCAAATTACATCACTTAAAACACTACAAAAAGATCGTCTCGCTGATAGCATCCATTAAACGATTCATGATACCCATTTACATTAGTGTCTTCATCACTGGATTAAGTGTCTTTTTTATATTTATCTTCGATATATCACCCAAATTAAATCATGAAGTGCTCGTCCATCCCTTTTATATTTTCATCTGGGGTGCGGTATTTATTGCTTGTTACAATATCCTGATTCATTTGCTGCGTTCCATTAATCAAATGCGCATAGCAGTCAATATGAGCTTGCTGCAAAATGTATTGTATTTATTGCTGGTGGGATTGTTCATTTCCCTGGGCAATCATTACTTAGTCCATCCAACAATCCATGTCTATTATCCTCATCTATTACTCATTGCCTTCGTCGGCAGTTATGGCATCACCGGTTTTGTTTGCTATGCGCTTCTCGGTGGGATAAATCATGGCAAAAAGAAATTACCCCCAGAGGGTGTACCCATCAAATGGCGCGGAAAAATCCAAGGGTATACCATCCAAAATTTGAATGGTTATGTGTTTGCTGCTATCCCATTATTAGTCTTAGAATTTATTTCACCGAGTGAACATAATACTGGGTTATTTGCTGCGGTGATATCGATCATTACCGTGGCTCACCTTGCAATTTATCCATTAGGCATTCTTGTTGCCCCAGATATTTCCAGTGCTTTAAGTCATTCAAGCCGCCAATTAAAGAAAATTCTTAGCCGATATTTAAAGGTATGCTTTGCGATATCATTAGGGGTGATAGTTATCGTCGGCATTTTTGCTCAACCTATTTTATACCTATTCAAATCGGATTTTATCGATGCCTTACCTTACCTGTATGTCAGTTTATTTGAGATTGTTATTTATGGGATAAGTTTACCGCTCACAAAAATGGTCATGTTTTCTGCCAATGGTAGCCATTTGGGCGCAAAACTAACCCTGTGCTTACTCGCAACGCAAACCGTCGCAAGCTTCGTTCTCATTAAACAATTTGATATCGTTGGTGCGGTGATTTGCTTCATAGGCATTAGCCTAATAAACATGCTTGCCTTGCTTAGCTTAAGTCGCGCTATATTGACCACACCCAAAGATGCAAGGCAGTTCTTGGCTGATATATACACCTAACTTTCTAATGAATAGACCAAATTAACGAAACCAATTATCTTATAAATAAACTTATAGTTTCTTTTTGAAATTAAATGTTGACATTGGCGGAGCACCTCGTATAATGGCACCTGAATCGAACGAAAGTTGATTCATTAACAAGTCCAGTTAAAGCTATTTCAGACGGAACAAAGAAGTAGCAGGTTAGTGTGGACAGGATGTCTCATTAACATTCACAGCAGGAAAGTGGTGTTCACATAGCACCCAACTTCGCATGGCCAAGGTCCGATTGCTCCCTCAGTCGGGCCTTTTTTTAATGCAGGAAAACGCTATAACATGACTTACGCAAAACCCCTCTCCTGCCCTTCGGGCACCCTCTCACCGTTTCTGGGAAGAGGGGAAATTGAGGGAAGTTATTTAGAATTCATGTATAATTTAAGTAAATAGATTACCCTTAATATTTAAATGACTGGTTTATCCCTTGAGTACAGCTACTGCCAATTACCGAGCACATTATATACGACTATCACCCCAAAGCCGTTTCCGAGTGCTGAATTAGTTTTATTCAATGCCACCCTTGCCAAAGATTTGGGATTAACATGGGATGAGTCAGATAAAAACACCCTTACCCAACTCCTTTTGGGCGCTCAATTGCCACCCAATGCTGAGCCAATCGCTATGGCTTATTCGGGGCATCAATTTGGCCACTTTACCCATCTGGGGGATGGTCGGGCATTTTTATTAGGGGAATACATGACCCCCAATAAACAGCGAGTTGACTTTCATCTAAAAGGCGCAGGGAAAACTATTTATGGTCGAGAGGGGGATGGTAAAGCGGTAATAGGCCCCATGCTAAGAGAATACATCCTCAGTGAAGCCATGCATGCATTGCGAATTCCGACTACTCGATCCTTAGCGGTAATTAGCACGGGGGAATCCGTCTATCGCCAGGGACTGCAACCCGGTGCTCTATTAGTCAGAGTTGCCAGCAGTCACATTCGTTTTGGAACATTCCAATACGCCGCCATCCAAGGCGACGCAGTGGTTAAGGACTTACTAACCTACACGGTCCAAAGGCATTATCCGGATTTATTTGACGTTGACCAGCCACTTGCCTTAGCGTTTTTAGATCGCATTTTACAACAACTGGTTAATCTTGTGGTGCATTGGGAAAGAGTGGGATTTATTCACGGGGTAATGAACACGGATAATATGGCTGTTTCGGGTGAAACATTTGACTATGGCCCGTGTGCCTTTATGGACAACTACAGCCCACTTTGTGTATTCAGTTCGATTGATAACTATGGCCGCTATGCCTTCAAAAATCAAGCCCCTATTGCCCAATGGAATCTCACCCGATTAGCTGAAAGCTTATTACCGTTGATTGATCCAAATCCTGACAAAGCTATCGACTTAGCAACCCAATTATTAAATACTTTCCCATCCCTGTATCAAATAAAATGGCTGCAAATGATGCGACAAAAATTAGGATTGCTTAGCGCACAAGAAGACGATAAACATCTCATTGAATCGCTTTTATCCATCATGCATCAACATGCCCTCGATTATAGCGACACCTTTTTCAAATTAACCTATGAAACAACATCGCTTGTTCAAGAAATAAATTCGCCGCTCCAAAGCTGGTTAAACACCTGGGAGACAAGACGTCAGATCGAAAATAATGACGCAGGCCATCAGGCGATGTGCCTTGCAAATCCTGTGGTTATTCCCCGAAATCATCGCGTGGAATATGCGCTGACACGAGCTGAACGAGAAGGTGATTTATCTGCGGTGAATGCGTTGTTGGATGTTGTTAAAACACCTTATCAATTAACCAAAAAAGCAAAACTCTATAATACGCCCCCCCTTCCTGAGGAACGCATTCAAGCAACCTATTGTGGGACATGATGTTTTATGAGTCGACCGATTCATTGCGAGTGATTCGATATAAAACATGCTGTGAAAAAGGGTGATCGGCTGGTAAATTGGGGTGATCAAAGCCGCCTGTCACATCTTCTTTCATGCCTAATCGCTCCATGACGTTGCGCGAACGTTGATTTTTAGGAACAGTAAAAGCAACAATTTCATCCAAATGACATTGGTTGAATCCATGCTCGAGTGCGGCTTTTGCTCCTTCGGTGGCGTACCCTTGCCCCCAAAAAGGGGAATCCAATCGCCATCCAATCTCAACGGCAGGCGCAAAATGCACGGGCATGGTAACATAGTTCAGGCCGATAAACCCAATCATCTCACCTGTGCTTTTCAACTCAACTGCCCATAATGTATAACCCTTTTCTTGTAGCTGTTTGTTCTGTTTTGTTATAAAGGAATAAACCTGCTCATGGGTTAATGGGCCTGCGAGAAATTGCAAAACTTGTTCGTTTTGATTGATGCGGTAATAGACTTCTTCATCTTCCTTTCGCCATGGACGAAGCAGTAATCGTGCGGTAGAGAGTGAGATCATCGCAAAACCCCATGAAGATTAGTTAAAGGGGGAGCGATACTACATTAGTTTGCAAAGGGAAACAAGTTAATTGAATGATCACAGGTAGATTACCCAAATTTCAACTCTTTGCAACTATGATTGGCGGCTCGTGCATAATTATCACGGCTTTCAGGGTGCGGTTCTCGTTGAATGAGTGACCAACTTTCAAATATCATGCCGCTCCCAAGACCATCCTTTTTTGATAGCGGTGTGTTGACAGACTTTAATTTTACCGTAGATTTTCGCTTTTCCATGATTGTTCCATCAGTCAGTAATCAATGTAGCGTAACGTATTTTAATCAAATACATACTTAATTATAGACCAACATTACTATGTTTGTCTAATTTTTGATCACTTTTTTACTAATTATCACTCTCGTAACGTAACTGATTAAATAAAAAGAAATTTTTTTATGTCTTTCCTTCTCGCAAACCGCTCGGGACGTTCTTTAAATTTTAGGTTATAGTTAGGTTGTGAATAATACCAGCAGGACTTACGAAAATCGCCAAGGTCAAGGCAAAAAATGTTTTTAATCAGGGAGTTTAGATTAACTAAGCGACTGAATTAAAAACATTTTTTTAACGAAGAGATTGGCGTTTTTCGTAAGTCCTGACCAATTTGGGAGACTAAACGTGTGGGGATTTATTGTACTATTGATATTAGTGCTAATTTATTGGCGCTTTTTTTTAACCCCTAAGCAAAAACCCCTTGCCAAGCGGATTGCATCCTTGCCAAGCCAAACTCAAAAAAATTCAGCACCATTAGTTGCTAAACCAACCATGCCTTCCCCCATTGAAATTCCCTTAAATCGAGACAGCCATGAACAGCTTGATAATTTTCAACTGTTGCAACTGGAAGAATCCGATCAAAAAACATTAGCAAAAATGCAAAATGTGATTCAGTCCATTCCAAGGCCCCACCCGATGATACGAAGCTTGTTAGCCAGCAATAACTCGGAAGATTTATATAAATTAGTCAAAAGCGATGCATTTATTGCTGCGAAAGTATTGCAGGAAATCAACTCAGGTCAATTCTACCTGAGTAAAAAAATTACCCGCTTGAATCACGCTATTTTATATTTAGGGGCCAACACCATAAAAAACATCGCGTTTCAATGCCTGATGAACACAACCTCCGCAGTGAAGGATAAAGAGTTAAAACGCGCATTAGAAAAAATCTGGGCTCATGGCTTCTTAGCTAGTTCTTTGGCTTATGTTTTTGCTAAAAATCTTGGTTTGACTGATGCGGCCGAGTTGGGTACACAAGCGTTACTTTCGTATGTCGGTAATCTGGCTATTTTGTATTACGATCCGTCGCTGTCGAGGTCGTTTGATAAAGACATCATGTTACTAGAACGACTGACTATCGAACAACAATCATTACACACCAATGCCGCGTTAGTCGGGAGTCAATTAGCCAAAGCATGGAATCTTCCAGACGTATTAATCAACAGTATTCATGATAGTCTGCTACCGCTTGCAACCCCTGCTGCTCAATGCACTTTGCAGGGAAGTTATTTGCGCAATATTGTTCTATGTTATCTTAGTTGTCGGGTCGGGGAGCTCATTTTAGAACATGAGATGGATGATATCACAAAGCTTGATTTGTTCGATGAAGACCTAATAGAGCTATACTACCTTCCTGACTATTTTCAAATGACTGGATTAAATACTATTTACAATTTATTAACCAAGCCGGCCATTCAACGAGAGATTAATAAATTGATTAAGAACATGACTT
Source organism: Legionella sp. W05-934-2 (assembly GCF_964199965.1). NCBI lineage: Bacteria > Pseudomonadati > Pseudomonadota > Gammaproteobacteria > Legionellales > Legionellaceae > Legionella > Legionella sp. W05-934-2. The sequence goes on from NZ_CAXMZT010000007.1 coordinate 131,789, forward strand.
AGCGTCTTGCGGAGTAGAATCCCACATGACGCCTACGGCTAATGCGGGCGACAGTTTTATTTTTCTTCCGTCCTATCAAGTGTTAAATAACGCCATTTTTTCGGACACTCTGTCTGCTAACGCCACCGCGGATAAAATCTGTTCTAATCCGACAGGTGGGCAAGTAATTTCCCCATTTAGCCAGCGTGCATACGCTTGAAACTGTCGCTTATAGGCTTCACGGTAACGCTCGACAAAACTATAATGGGGTAAATCACCCATTCGACCTTGTGAGTTACTGTGACTAAAGGTAGTTGGGTATTGGTTGTCCACTTTGAGCATCCCTTTTTCCCCTAACACTTCAACACGCTGATCATAACCAATGCCACTTTCACGCGAAACATCAATGGCAACTAATGCACCACTTGCTAACTTAAAGCTAATTAAAGCGGTATCAACATCGTGAAAGGTCTTAAGCTTGGGTTCAATTAATGCATCCGCCAGAATAGTCATATCGGTTACCGGTTCATTGCATAAAAAATTTACCATATCTAAATCGTGGATGACAAAATCATAAATTAGTCCGCCGGATCGTTTAGCAAACGCCAAATCAGGCCGTTTTGGATCACGATTGGTAATTTTTACCACTTGTATTTTGCCAATTTCCCCCTCAGCCAACCGGTTTTGCAATTCCGAAAAATGGGGATCGTAACGTCGATTTAATCCCACTTGGACATCGGCTCCGCGCTCTCGTAATGTGTGCTGTAATTGGCTTAAGGTTTCGACTCGATAAGAAATGGGTTTTTCACAAAATAGCTTTTTGTGGTAACGGCTGCATAATTCAATCAACTCAACATGTGCGTCACTGCTAGCCGCAATGATAACACCGTCTAACGCATCATCTTGCAATACCGTTTCTAATTGGGCAATGGGTGTGATGTTTTGACCCGCTTGGTTATCCACCACATAGTTAACCTGAAACTCTGGCATTGATGACAAGATATCAAAATGCATTTTTCCCATTCGACCAAAACCTATCATTGCAACCTGTTTCATGTTTACCCCCGAATGTCCGATAAATAGTGTTTCGCTTTTTGTGCATACAACAGTGGTTCTGCCTTAGCAGGGTCTTGCTCAGCTTCGACAACGATCCATCCTTGATAATGAACATGATGCATTTGCAAAAGTATGGGTTTGAAATCAATGCAACCATCGCCAGGAACGGTAAACATTCCTTGTTTGACAGCTGTCATAAAACTCCATTTCTGCTCAATTGCCTGTTGTAAAATGTCAGGACGAACATCTTTTAGATGCAACAGTCGAATTCTTGCCCCGTATTGGCTGATTAAAGCATGAATATCGACTCCCGCCGCATAAGCATGCCCTGTATCCAGCAATAAGCCCACTAATTCGGGGGAAGTATTGGCCATAAGCCTATCGACTTCATCTTGGTTTTGCACACCAGTTCCCAGATGGAAATGATAAGCAAGCTGCATCCCCATTTCAGTCGCTATTCGTCCCATCGCCTGCAATCCATCGTATAAACGTTGCCATTGGTCATCATTAAACGTTGGTTTATGATGGCCAAATAATGGCAAGTCTTTTTGTTGTATGCTGTCATTGACTTCACAAACATTGATAATGGTAGCACCGACATTTTTTAAAAAGCTGGCTTTATCAAAAAAGGCATCCAAGGTCTGTTGATACTGATAAGGGTTAGTGAAAAAAGCACTAAACCAAGCACTGGATAAGCTTAAGCCCTGGGAGGCCAATCGCTGTTTCAAATCCTTAGCATCTTTAGGATACTTTGAACCCAACTCCGTTCCCTCAAAGCCTGCTTGGCGCATTTCGCTAATACACTGCTCAAAAGAGATATGTCCACCTAAACTTGGATCATCATCGTTGGTCCATCCAATGGGGGAAATTGCCAGTTTGCATTTGTTTAACATCATTAATCCTTGTTAATACGCTCGAATAGTGTCGGGCTTTGGCTCATCTAATGCCGCCACCCGCCACCAGGATTCATAACCACTCGACATAGTATCACTATCGACTTTGATTTCGATTAATACCGAACATGCGGCATCTTTTGCATCCTTTAATGCTTGCGCTAACTGAGCGAGACTATTGGCCTTAAAGGTCATTGCACCTAAACTTTTTGCATAGTTACTAAAATCGATGGATTGTGAGAGCTGGGTTTTAAAACTGTTTGAACCATGGGAGCATTGCAAGTTGTTAATGCATTGAAATCCTGCATTATCAAAAAGCACAATAATCATCTTTTTCTTCATCTCAAGCGATGTCACGAGCTCTGAGTGCATCATTAAAAAACTACCATCGCCAACTACCACGTAGGCATTGCCTTGGCATTGTTGCCGACTTTTAGCAAGACTCACCCCTAAACCAGCAGCGACTTCATAGCCCATGCAAGAAAAGCCATATTCCAAGTGGTAGTCTTTAACGCCTTTGCTTAACCACAATCGATGTAAATCACCTGGCAAGCTGCCTGCCGCACAAATGACTGTATCCTCGGCACTTAGGTGTTGATTGAGGACGCCAAGCGCCGCCGTTTGCGATAAGACCCCATTTTTTTCCCAAGGCTCATAACAACGAAATACCTCTTTTTGCCATAGTTGCTTCAACGAAGCAATCTGTGATTGATAGGCATTTGATGTTTTATAATCAGCCAATGCGGTTGTTAACACATTAAGCGTTTGTTTCACATCTGCTTGTACCGATAGGGCATCCATTTTAAAACTATCCATGCGGTTGATATTGACCTGGATGATTTGTGCATTGGGGAATAACCATTTTGAGGCCGTGGTAAAATCTTGCAAACGGGTTCCCAATGCTAGGACTAAATCCGCTTGTTTGCCTAATTGATTGGCAACTAACGTACCGGTCGTGCCAATACCACCGACGTCAAAGGGATGATGTGAGGGCAAAATACTTTTCCCTGCTTGAGTCACCGCAACGGGTATGCCATGTTGACTAGCAAAATCAGATAATGCTTCAGAGGCTTTCGAATAAATTGCGCCCCCACCGGCAATGATTAAGGGGTATTTTGCTTGGCTAATCGCATGGATCACATCATCCAAAACGCGCTGGCTTGGGGAAATTCTGTCAATATGCCAAACACGCTTTTCAAAAAAGTGATTGGGATAATCAAAGCGTTCACATTGAACATCTTGCGGTAAGGCTAAGACCACGGCACCTGTTTCAGCCGGGCAGGTTAATACCCTCATGGCATTGATTGCCGCTGTCATCAGCATTTCAGGACGCATGATTCGGTCAAAATACTTCGATACTGGCTTAAACGCATCATTGGCTGTGATATTAGCATCATAGGGCTGCTCAATTTGCTGTAAAACCGGATCAGGCTGCCTATCAGCAAAGATATCGCCAGGTAATAACAATAAAGGAATACGATTGCTGGTTGCCACGCCTGCGGCTGTTACCATATTCAATGCGCCTGGACCAATGGACGATGTGCAAGGGATGATCCCTAATCGGTCCATTTGTTTTGCGAATGCTATCGCTGAATGTGCCATGCCTTGTTCATTGTTGCCGCGAAACGTTTCGATGCCATAATTGTCAAACTCTAACGCAGCACCCAATCCCGTCACATTGCCATGACCAAAAATAGCAAACATGCCATGAATGAATGGATATTCCACGCCATCGAGGCTAACATACTGATTCGCTAAAAACCTTAGCAGTGCTTGGCTACAAGTTATGTTCGTTGTTGATGACATATTATCCTCTCCATACTCGTTGATTCGCACTATTTTGACGGCACCAGTCATGCTCTGGAACAAATTCGGGAACGATATAAGGAGCATTTTGCAAATGCCGGATAAACCATAGGGTATATAAGGCATAACCCGGTGCAGCAGCATGCGCGTGCGTTTTCTGATTTTGAATGACTAAGGTATCAGTGTGGTATACCTTCAGTGCATTATCCCCGTCTTCAGCAAATGCAAATCCTTGTGGCTCTGAGAAGCGATAGTGATAAATTTCTGGCTGAGGATGATAATGGGGAGGACAGCTGGACCACCGCCCTTGGAAGGTAATAATTTCACCCACAACCAAATTTGATTCAGGTCGATTACGCTTATCAAATACCGTCCGAACAATCCGGTAAGACACATCATCTAGCAACCCCTTCCCTCGGTGCTCATTTTCAAGCAGGTTGTGTTGGTCAAACAGCAACGGTTCGAATTCATTGACATTCTCTGTCTGCATGATGAGTAACTCACAGGCCGATAACGCATCGATGTGAATTGCCTGCGAGTAAGGGGTATGCAAAACGTAAGGCGCTTCATCAAAATAAGAGCGCCTTGTTACCGATTGCTGACGACTTGCCCAAGAAAAATTAACTTGACCATACAACAATAAGGCCGCTGTTTCCAAGCCATCATCAATAGTGAATTGCTCCCCTTTATTCAGCTTTAATACACAAAAATTCATTCCCGTTTGGTAAGCATCCTGACAGCTAACCACACGGGTCAACCCCAAATCAAAGCCCGCTTTGGCTTGAATCAAGGGTGAACGTGTCAAACTGGCCTCATCAACAAAGAGATCATTTAGCACCTTGGCACCTCGTTCTGGATATTGCTGAATAAAATGCAATAATTCCGCTTTGGTTGGCATGGCGGGTGCACACCCATGTCGAGTACTCACGATGGCACCGCAAGCATTCCCATAACTTAATGATTGCAACCAAGACTCATGATGCACTAATCCATACAAAAGACCGCTCATGAAGGCATCCCCCGCACCTAAGGTATTTAATACCTCCACGGGATACGTGTCTGCGTGAATAATCTTTCCCTCCGCCAAGTGCACTTCACTGCCTTCTAATCCTTTTTTATAAACAATGGCAGCATCGGTTAATTGACGAATCTGCGTGATAGCCTCATAGACATCCGGCTTACCACCTGCAATCATCAATTCCTCATCGGTACCAACAATCAAATCACAATCCGCTAGAAATGATTGGTAGTGTTGGCTTACTTCTGAATTGGCCACATAGCGATTTTGTGCATCATCCGCTGTGCATAGTCCCCACAAAATGGGTCTGAAATCACAATCCAAAATCACCTTGGTTTGCGATGCTTTCGCCAACTCAATGGCTTTGCGCGATGTTTTTCGCATGGCATCCGTGGAAATTCCCGTGCCGGATAATTGCAAATAGGTTGCTTTGGCAATTTGGCCAGCGTCTAAATCCTCGACCGATAATTGCATATCCGCGCAATTTTCACGATAAAATAATAATGGGAAGGTTGATGGTGGCGTGATGCCTAGAAAAGCAAGCGCAGTTAAATTATCTTTCGTTTGAGAAACACTATCGGTATCAACTTGCTCTTGCTTAAGTGTTGCCAGTAAAAAATCCCCCATGGCATCATAGCCTACTTTTGAAATCAAGGCAGAACGCAAGCCTAACCGCCGGCATCCAACGCTGATATTCCCTGGGGAGCCACCCAAGTACTTCTTAAAGGATGAAACATGACTTAACGGGGTATTTAATTGTTCTGCATACAAATCGACTGCCACTCGCCCCATGGCAATCACGTCTATTGTTTTATTGGTCACAAACAGCTCCTTATTAATGCTTGGTGTGATGACAATTTGTCGCTAGATGGTTACCCAATCCCCCGTGGTTAACGATTGTTTTGCTGCAAACGCCATCTTTACCGCCGTCAAGCCATCTTCCCCAGTCACCACAGAGTTTTTTTTGTGCTTCACACAGTCTAAAAAGGTGTGAATTTGATCCTGATAGGCTTGATGGTAACGTTCTAAGAAAAAAGGATTCAAGGCCGCTGTGCTTTGCCCTGACTCACGCCAGGATTCAACGGCATGTTGTCTTGGATTATCAACCACCCATTGCTGATTATTGCTATATACTTCGGCTCGTTGATCATACCCATACAATGCTTGCCTGCAATTATCAATCATGGCCATTGCACCCGTATCAAAACGAATCAAGGTCACAGCGGTATCAATATCAGCAAACGAGGCTAATCCACTTTCCACAGTACAGCTGCCCATGGACGCAATCGCAATGGGTTTAGCATTCGAGAGAAAACAAACCATATCAAAATCATGAATCGCCATATCCATGAACAAACCGCCGCTACTTTTTAAGTAACTAGCAGGTGGGCAATGGGGATCACGGGAGGTAACCTTTATGACTTGCGGTGTATCCTTGCTTTGCTTAATTGACCGTTGCATGGCGGCAAAATTTGCATCAAAGCGCCGATTAAAGCCAATTTGTAAAAAGGCGCCTGCCTCATTGACCTTATTCAATGTTGACTGGATAAGCTTAAGGTCCAAACCAATCGGTTTTTCACAAAGAATAGCGCAGTTAGCTTTAACCGCCTTTTCGATATGCTCTAAATGTTGATCCGAAGGTGAGGCAATAATCACCGCATCGAGCGACTGACTTAATAATTCATCCAAAGAGTGACAACTAACATAACCTGAATCCTTAGCCCAGGCCGCATCCAACAGGGGGTCGTAAACAGCGATTGTGTCAACCCAATTATGATTTTTAAGAATTGACATATGCAGTTTGCCAATTCTACCTGCTCCAATAACACCGACATCCATCGTTACGTCCTTTATCCAAGATACTTCCAACTGACCTTATATCAAAAACGAACAAGAGATTGTAGCTAATTCGTTAAAATTTCTTTTTAGCGAAGCAATTGGGGTTTTGCAAAAGTCCTGCTAGTATGAAGTGAATCGTTTTAGGAATTTATGATGTTATATCAGGGAAGAGTGGTTATTTTCAGCACCTTGATTGCTGCCTGCAGCGGGCTACTATTTGGCTTTGATACCGGCATTATCGCCGATACCCAATGGCAGTTATCACGGCAATTTCTATTTAGTCATTGGCAGTGGTCATTGATTGTTAGCAGTATGGTATTAGGCGCGTTTGCTGGTGCTATCTGTTCTGGTCATTTTACCGAGCGCTATGGTCGTAAAACCACGTTAAAAGTGACAGCGTTGTTATTTATCATCGGCACCTTAACCACTGCCAACACACATCACTTTATCACCTTGTTTAGTGGTCGATTTTTGCTGGGCATTAGTATTGGCATCAGCGCTTATTGCGCGCCTTTATTTATTGCAGAAATAGCCGAATATCATAAAAGGGGACGCATGGTATTGATCAATAATGTCGCCATCACAGGTGGGGAAGCACTGGCGTTTTTAACTGGCTATTTATTACAAGACATCAGCGATAACAGTTGGCGATGGATGTTTTTATTAGGCCTGATACCAGCTTTTGTTTTATGGTGGGGGTTGAAATATGTGCCACAATCGCCACGATGGCTGCTAAAGAACAACCAAGAAGCACAAGCATTTAACGTTTTAAAATCCATTCGCAATCACAGCCATGATAAAGTGATGACCGAGTTTCAGTTAATCAAAAACAACCTACAAACAAATCAAAGTGTTGCGCTTTTTGCAAAACCCTACCAAAGCCGAGTCGTTATAGGCACTGTTTTGGGCATTTTACAACAGACCTGCGGCATTAACGTGATCATGTATTATGGGCCCTTCCTGTTTAAATCATCCGGTTTTAATGAAGCACAAGCCATGTTAGCCACATTCATTATGGGTTTGTTAAATACCATTTGCACTATATTTGCAATGATGATGGTCGATCGATGGGGTAGGCGCCAGCTACTCATGCTTGGCTCGATAGTCTGTGCCTTAGCACTATTTGGCCTAGCAAACTTTCAAACACCAACCTCCTTGAACCAATGGTTATCGTTTGCCTGCGTTTTTATTTATACCATGGCCTTTGCTATTGGACTGGGCTCGATGTTTTGGCTATTAATTTCCGAATTATACCCAATAGCCATTCGCGCTAAAGCCATGAGCTTTACCTCAAGTATCCAATGGCTTGCAAACTTTACCGTCTCCCTTAGTTTTTTGCCGCTGTATGATGCCATCGGCCGAAGAGCAACATTGATGATGCTTTGTTTTTCCTGTTTAGTGAGCGTGTTTTTCACCTATTTTTTTGTGCCTGAAACCAAGGGCTTGGCTTTAGAAGAAATTAGTTAATTAGTGTTCTTGTCTGAAAACAAAGAACGCACATATTGAATGATGACAATGGGGGGGTAAGCTGAGTTGTACCACTCAGCTTAATTTCATGGCAGGATTATTGCTAATGCTTATACATCAAACTCGATGCCCACAGAACCCATATTGTAATGCTGAGATTTTATTTTCACCAGCCAAGGAGCTGTTGCCACATGCGTTGTGGGTGCATACACCGTAGAACCGAATTGATAATGGGTATCAGAGAGGTATAAAAACCGATATTCCGCAAAAACGCTCGCATGGGGGTTTAAATCAAAACGCACACCAACTTTAGGCTGAGCAGCAAAGGCAAAAGCCGTATCGTCCGTATCAGCATTGTAATGATTAATGCCTGGTTCAGCAGGTCTGGTCTGTATTGAAGTCGCACCAGAAATGGATAGAACCGCGGAGCCAATACCAATTCCAGCATATGGTCTAAATTTTCCAAAAACTGGTTTTTGTGAGTTTAAGACGGCATTTACTAGAAATACCCCTGTTTTTAAGGGATATTTCACAAGGAAATCGTGTTCGGGAATCCTTAATGTATTATTGTCAATATCATGGCCCTCAATGGTAATGCCCCCCATATAATAGCCCTCGAGTTCAAAGGCTGGCGTTACTGGCAAATGCTCACCTAAAATAGTAGACCAGGTGACGCCAATATGTCCGCCCACCATGCCAGTTGAACTGCTTTCAGACCGACCAAACGAATTAACGGCCAAAGGGCCACCATTAGCTTCCGGAATAAAGGCTGACCCAAATTGACTAATATCGGTCCTGGTTAAACCACCCCCGCCACCAAAAACACCCACATAGATTTGACCCGGCGAGGTAATAGATTCAGGGCCCATTGAACCGCTATAAGCGGCTGTTACTGACAAAGCTAATAAACATCCTGATAACGCTTTGCTCGCTAATTTATTACTCTTCCTATCCAATTTTTTATGCTCCATTTTAGAATATTTTCCATGAGTAATATGTATTAACAGGCACTCAGAGTCAATGCTTTTAATTGGATGACTTAAAAGCGAGGATATGTTTAGAGAATTGGCCAGCAGTCACGCCATTATTCCGGCCAAAGGTCTATATTCGTGCTACTTTTTTTATAACCCGCATGATACTGTGGATTTGGCTTTTTTGGTCTGATACAAATATCTATCTTGGGATTACCATACTGGTTTTGCCAACTCAACCGCATTATACTATTAGTCTTAAAGGCAACGAGAGCGTCAACATGAAACAACTGGCACTGCATAAACCGGATACAAAATGGGCGATGGCGTTTGAGAATTTCAGACAGGCTTTATCGACAAACACCGATGGGCTCATTCTTGCCATTGAACACATTGGTTCAACCTCCATTGATGATTTACCTGCCAAAGACATCGTGGATGTTCAGTGCGCTGTGACTGATTTTGAAACCATCGATGCCATTGGTGAGATTTTGGAGAGCATGGGATTTCATTACCTAAAAACCATACGTCAAGATCATGTCCCCTTTCATGAAGCCGATTTTTTTCACCCTGATTGGGAAAAACGTTTTTTCAAAGGCGTCTTTGACGATCAAGTCTTTAATATTCATATCCGCAAATTCCAGAGTAAAAACTGGCAATTCGCCCTCACGTTTCGCGATAATTTACGCCGCAACAGCCAATTACGCACCGCCTACTTACAATGCAAGGAGCGATTAATCAATGCCGGCGTTGGCCTAGAAGATTATTGCTCGATAAAAGACAGCTTTATTGATTTGATGTCCCTGCAATTTATTGATTAAGGCAAAGTCCAAACCAGAGAAATAGGCCCGGGCCCGTTTTGTTTTGTGAAAAGTTGGGCATCGCGTTATTCTTTTGTTTCGAAAGACATAATGTTCGCTTAATATATCATCGCCTATAATATAGGCATACTAATATATATTCATACATCATGACCCAAGAAAAAATTGAAATTTCTGAAAACCTATTTGCCCACATCAATAATGATCCCTTTTTAACAGGGGCCTATGGCCTTGAAGGTCAACGCCATATAACCACGGTGGGTTATCTAAATCAATATATCCAGTCGTTAATCGATAGTAAGCAAAAGGTATCCGATGATGTGCTTCGCTTGTTAGGAAATTGTAATACCCTGATTGAAATGGAAAAAGCCATTGCCCAGATAGATAACCCCTCGATTGCAAAAAATAAAACCGCCATCAAAGACTTAGCGACGACTTGGTATGAGGCACTGGCGTTGGGGCTGCAAAATCCACAAGATTATCTACTTTTTCCGGGAGGATGGCGAGATAAAGAAGGTGGCCATGCCATTATTTATCAATTTCATAAAGATAAAAATGGGGATCTGATATTTACCATTAACAATTCTGGCGCAGGCTTAGAGTATCATCCCAAACGCTCGGTTGCCGATAAAGAAATGTATAGCCCAACCCTGCAGTACCGTATCCCAAAAGCGAAACTCGGTGATAAGAAAAGTTTTATCCCTGTTCTTCAATCCCTACTTGAAGCGCAATTTCACCACTTACATGATGATTTTGATGCAAAGGATCTCTATGAAACAACCTTTGCTAAACTTAGTTTTGTAGATGCGTCCATCGAGCAGCCCCCGACAAGCGTTAAAGATTATATCTATACCGGGGGACAGTTATCAGGAACCTGTGCGCAGCGCTCGGTTCATCAAATGCTAAAGTCCCAATTTGCTTCGTTGGATGATTATCGGCGATTTATTTTTCGCTTCAAAGCGCATGCACTGAAAGATTACATGGAACAACTGCGAAAGTCTGGTGACCTTGGCAACCCGCAAAAACAAGGACAAGTGGAAAAAGCGATTCGCCATCAATTGCGTTTATTAAACGTGGATAAGGAAGGGGTAAAAGGGGAAGCACTTTTTACGGGTAAGTACCGATATCAATGTGAACAAGAACTGCGGGAATATTTGGCAATATTACGAAAAGAACGAGTGCCCCTTCAGCAAAAAGCGAAAGCGGTACCTGCAAATCAGCCTAAACGTCTCTACGATGTCGATTTATACGTGCAAGTAGTGCCTGATCACTCCCAATCAGGCGCCATATCTAGACCCGTCTTAGCCGATGTCTATCCCAAACCCAAAGGAGGCGACCAACTCATCAGCGAAATGGAGCAAGCTCTAGACACTTGTCGTCGCCTTTCCAATATATCAAGCCAACCAGAAGCATCCTTTGAAATCCTGGAGCAATTTTTCCTGTCACTGCCGCTGCCAGAAGAGCGCCATTCCCCATTACTTCCTTTTTATAAATCAACTAGCACAGACCCAAAAAAAGCGCAGCGCTTTTATGAGCTTATGGCCGATTTGCAAGAAGAATACTTTAAAACAGGGAAAACGGTGTTAGGAAACGGTGTCATGCCACCCCGGATGATGGCCATTAAAGCGTCGAACTTTGCAGTGCTCGGGCATGTGGCACGCACGGCTAGAGCCCCACTATTGACTGGGGATTTCCACCATATTATTGATAGGCTTCCAACAGGTTTATCCACGCAAAATAAGCTGGTAGCCCAACTGGCAAATCATCATCCCGACCTCGACAAACGCTTGCAAAAAGTTCGCGAGATATACCCAGAAACATTCGATTATGGCGCTATGTTTCCGTCAAGTATGCAAAATGACATGATCGCTCATTACTCAAAAATCATTCATCAATTCCCTGAACTGGAAACCAAGTTAAAACAAGGCTTTGAAACAAGGTATGGATCGCAATCAGGGCCAGAGGTTCGTAAAGTCAGAACCAAAAACTGTGAAGCCCTATATTATTATCTCAAAGTTGCTCAAAATGATAATTTATATCTGCCAATACAGGATGCGTTTCGCAAACAACAAATACTCGAATACGCTTTTGCGGCAGGATTAAGGCAGTTCAACGGCACCTATGAAATTCGTCACAGAGACTTTTCATTTTCTTACGATAAAAATAAAGATACCCTGGAAATGAACTCTGTCATACTGGATGGCTGGAATTTATTTCTCATACTCAATCCATTAATGGATACCCTATACCAATTGCCCGAGGGACCCGTTAAACGTTGCTTAGAATACTATGCTAACCAACACACATCTGCCAACAAGATAACATCCATTTCAGGGCCCCCTTCTTCCTCTAAAGTTCAGCTAAAACAATGGTCAGACAAAACCAGTGATCTAAATGATAAATTGGTTGGACCCGAGGATATTGAAGAGCGAGAACTCTTTCACCTACGCCATCAGCCCGAAGCCCAAATTATCCTGACACTCGAATATTTTTTAAAACACCCCGAAAAACTTAGCCGCTATGATATGCAAGTTTACTGCGAGGCGAATATTTTTCAGCCGGGGTTATTGGTTGAACTATTAACAAAAGGCCATCAAGAAGACTTTTGGCCACTGCTGCAACGCTTTATGGAGCAAGGCATTGAGGCTTCAGAAAAGAAAGGCGAGTTAAGCCAACAATCAATATTTTACGTACGCATGTATCAATCCATCATTCAATATGCCTATGAAATGGACCCCGTTGCCTTTAAACAACACCATGAGAACTTTAAACATCATATCAACTTGTGGATAAATGAGCCGCAACAACCCGAACAGCTTGCCCATCTCCATCACTATCGCTTTTTAATGTTAAATGCCCAGCTGCAATCTGGCAAGGCGCTCAATGCCAAGGAGACTAAAGAATTAATACAGTCCTATTTCGTGATGAATCAAAACCCCTTACCACCGGAGTGCAAGGACGCGGATGCGGCGTATCGCGTTGAACGTGCGAAAAAATCGTTCATGCATTCGCTCAAAAAAAACCCGGATTTGCTCCCTTGGAAAGACATTTTAGCGGAGTTGGAATCATTAAAGATAATACCAGGTGAAGATCAGCGACAATCCTCATCTCAATTTATTTCCCCCAATATCTATTTTTTCGATAAACAAGGGCATAAATTTATCATTGATATCCAACAAGGGTTGGTCCTTCGCGATAACATGGCATTTACTTATACGCCGTCCAATATCTTAAATCATCCCATTATTCGCCATTTAGGATTAGAAGACGCTCGCCAATGTTGGCAAACCGCAGATAAAGAGCAATTTATCATCGACAAGCCGCCAGTAAAATTACGGTTTACTGTGAAAGACCCCAGCTATATCGTTGAACAACAATTTGAGGTATCAAAAGGACAAAGGGTATGGCATCAACTCATGGCTTCCAGCACGGCACAACGCGAGTATTTAAATCTCAACTATTCAAATGTTTTAAACCAAACCCTTCCGCCTGTATTAAGTGAAAGGCTCAACTTCATGTGGGCAGCCCCTCAAAGAGATTCATTATTGATAACTGGCGCGAACAATGAAGTGCTCTATCGTGCTAAGGAATCCACCTTGCCTTCCGCTTATAAAAGCCAATGGCAGATTCAAGATACAAAAGGAAATACCCTCTTCCTTTCACACCCTCCGGTGGAATCGTTGTTATCCGGTATTGAGTCAAGCGACTATCTGCTTGTATCCGAGGACGACAAGAAAAACCTGAGCATTCAACTCCCCCGCTATGATTTAACATTAACCAAGCCAAGTGGCCAAGATACATTATTTTTGCAATGGGACGGCAAAGACTATGCACTCGATGAGGAGCAGTCCCTCGAATTGGACGGGATAGCAGGACTTCATTTTGCTGATCGTACCTTATGTGTCTTACCCATCGTGCAATATTTGGCAACGACTGAACGTGACCCTGTTAGTGAATACTTTAAATTTAGTGCTGACACAGGCAACACGGTTGCTACAGATATCGTCAAAAGAAAACCCGAAGAAAGCGATCAACGCTTTGAAAAACCCGAAGTTTGGCAACACAGCCAAAGCCGCCAGGCGATGGTTTTAAAAATGCAAAACGGAGAACCCTATCCAGAAACACCAGCCCAAGCCCTCTACCTGTGTTATGTCTACTTAGCCAGTCATCAAGAAGAAAAAGCCTTAGCAATGCTTGAGGCCTGCGATAAACGCCTTGGTGGCTTAGAAGGGCGCCCCGAAGAAGTGCAATACATTCGCTGGATATGTCAATCGCTACCCTATCAAGTGGAAAAAAACCAAGCCACAAAAAAAGCGACCATCTCCACGCCACCGGTCGTTGCCTGCCAGCTAAAAGCGATGAGTTTACTCACTGAATTTAGTAAACGTGGGCAAAAAATTAATTTCCCTGAAACCGAGACCAACCCCGCGACCCCCGATGCCTATGTTCGCACTAAAACAATCCAAGCTGATCAACGTTTCTATGATAGTGGCATTAACCAAACTATCTACCAACAATACCAACGCTATCAGTTGATGCGACGGGACATGCCAGTTGAGTACCTCCTATCTGAATCGGAATCAAGAAGCTTGTTAAACTTTTACCATGACCGATTAGGTAGCACAAACAATGATGAGCCCAAAGCGATAGGCGCATTAGGATATGACTGGGTTCGATTAAATTTTATGAATTTAACGCGGGAACTTAATCATATTCAACAAAAAGAACTAGGTAAGATTAAACTGTCTGATTTTGAAATAAATCGAAAAAAAATGATCACGGCTTTCTTAAAAAAACATGAAGGCGTGCATAAAAGACAATCCGAACTAGAATCCGCTCCGATTGATTTAGACATTGGCTATCATATGGAGCTTTCTAATTGTAGCATTGCATATGACTCATTTATCAAAGTATTCACCCCAGACGCCTATGGCAGAAATCTTAAGCCGTTAGAAAACCAATATGGCTCAGTAATTGAAGCGTTAGCACCCGACATGTCCGATGCTGAATTTTCCAAAAATTTTGCGGTATATCTTGCCATTGCCATGAGCAATGATTTGCCAGAACGCAATGCATTAGAGAATTATTGTAAAGCCGTTTTGCGGGCAAACCGGCATGTCAGCGTGGATAAACAACCCGGACACATCCCTTACCTTTGCAATGCATTATACCGTGTCATATGTGAGAAAAAGCAGTATTCCTATTCCACCAACTTACATCATAACTTTGACACAGCTGCTAAATTTAGCACCTGGGTTCGCAATTTAAACCCAGCCCCGATCGATATCCTTCAACTGAAAGACTCGACAAAAGGATTGTTAGCCAGTACCGATGCCGTCTTGCAAAGTATACCCAATCAGCAACCCGTCATTCCCCCCACCGTGTCATTACAACAGCGCGATGTGGTGAAAAAACTGGCCCTCTTTGGCGACAAAGACTTGCCCTCAATTTTATCCGAACGGAAAACTTGGCAAACCTTAGAGCATCAGTTCTATACAGGTAGGAAGAAAGTTCTGCTGACTGAATCAATTCGCAAGCTAGCGGATTCAGATGCGGGAGAAAATCGACTGACAGCACTTACTGGCATGCGAGAAATTGCTCGCAGACTATTTAATCGCCCCGAAGTACTTGAACAAATTCACCAAAAAACCAACCAACGAATAGACGCTTTAGCAAAGGACCAAACGACAACAGAAAGCCTGTTACTCAAGCTTGCCAACCAAGGCCCCGAAGAAAAAGAGCATAAGCTTCGTTGGGATATTGATATTGCTGCAGAAAAACGAAAACCCATCAATATCAATCAATTATTAGCCTTATACTTCAAAGCCGACAGGGTTCGTTATAAGGAAGTGACTGGCTTAAAAGATGAAAATATTGATCAATTACACGGGCAAATTGCTGAATTTATACAGCGAGGGTTATTGTTACAACAGCTAAACCGTATTCATGGTGAAACAACAAAGTTGCAAAAGCAACCCTTTGAGACACTGACAGACGCTGCCCTTTTTAAACTTGGTCAACAGCTCTTTGCTCCCAATTTGATGTCGATATTCAATGATCCGGCGTTAAGTGTCTTTCAGTTCCATGAAAATATTTTACTAAGACCACACCAACAAGATGGGATTCGAGAATTACTCGACCGAGATGCAAATGGCCATTACCAAGAAGTGGTGGAAAAAATTGTCATGGGCGGTGGCAAATCGAAAGTGTTATCCCCCAATGTGGCCTTCCATAAGGCCAATGGGGATAACTTAGTCATTATTGAAGTGCCCCGGGCCTTATTACGCACCAATTATGTCGATTTAAAAGCGATGTCTGCTGACTTGTATGGCCAATCTGCTGTGCTCTTTGAATTCAGCCGAGACACGGACAGTTCCTCTAAAGCATTAAAAGCTCTGTTTAGACAATTCAGTGACGTTATGGTCAATAAAAACTATATCGTCACCACCGGCGAATCCATGCAGTCGTTGGAATTAAAATACCTCGAGTTATTGGCCTCTCCCCCCGACGAATCGAAAATTGCCGAATTTCAAGAATGGAAAGAGCAAGTCTTCTGGGCAGAAAATCTGGTCTTGATGGTTAAAAATCGAGGGGATTGTCTCATAGATGAAGTTCATCAAGGGTTATTATTAAAAAATCGTTTAAATTATACCATCGGTGCCTCCAAAGCCCTGCCCAAATTTGTCCGCGATAACATTGTCGAGTTGTATCAGTTTTTTAAAGAGGTCCCGTTAGATGGAGTTGGTGGATTAGAGAATCAAAAACTCACCATGGCAAGCCTTCTACAATCTTACAAGCCAATAAAAACAAAAGAACAATACCAGCAAGCATGCCAAGCCCTGGTGAGCGCCTTGTTAGAACATCCCAAAAGTCCGCTGTTGGCCGGCATTCGACAAAGCGGCAAAACGTTAAAAGAAAGCGATATTCCCGAGTTTACTAACTACTTGTTTGATAAAAGCGATTCCATTCCCGGTTTTATCAAAGACTATCCGGAAGACCTGCAAGATTTAATTGCGCTGTATAAAGAAGAAGCAAACCATTTACTGCCATTCACTTTAAGTCGTAATTCCAATGAGCACTACGGGCCGTCCCGAAACCCACTTAAAACAGTGGATCAAAAAGCCGTAGCCATTCCCTATCGAGCCAATAATAGCCCCAATGAGCAAAGCAACTTTGGTAATGAGATTGAATCAATTAACTATACTATTCAATCCATGATGATAAATGGGGTAACCGAGAACTTATTAAAGCAATACCTTCAATTTATATTGCAGCAGGCAAAGGCGGAAGCCAAAGAAAACAATAAAGATTCCATTAACGATACAGCGCCTGGTAATTTGTATAAAGTGATGACCAAAGACATGTTGCTGTCTGAGCTGGATATTGAAAACCCGAAGCAAATGCGTCAGCTACACGACTCGATGGCTCATAATGAGCAGTTGATTTTTGAAGTGCTAAAAAATAATGTGCTCAAAAACATCCGCATGAACACCAAAGTGTTGAGTTCCAATGCGTTAGGCCATGTCGATATGATGAATACCGTACAAGCCTTTTCCGGAACCCCTTGGAATGCCAGTACTTACCACCAACGGCTAAACTATAAGCGAGAGCTCGCCTTTGGAACGGACGAATACATTATTCAAAGTTTACATAAAAAAGACACCCCTGTTATTGGTATTGATTTTTCAAATCCTGACAAATTGATACCCAATTTGTTTGCTTTATATAAAGATAAAGCGCAAGGTGAGCTTCGCGATATCATTGACATCTCAGCCGCGTTTAAGGGGATTTCCAATGAACAGGTGGCAAGACAAATTGCGACTTATATCCATCAACACCCCGAACAATTTAATCATCCCAAAGCAGTAAAATTTGTTCTTTTCTTTGATGAAAAAGACCAGTTATCGGCACTTCCCGTGGATAAACCCGATAAATTATCCAATATTATTACCATTGGTTCGTCTAACCCAGAGGTCATTGCCCAACGCTTGGGGTGCTCGCCTGAAGAACGGTTTAGCTATTATGACCAAGCGCACACTTTGGGAACCGATATTCGCCAAAGCGATCGTGCCAAAGGCATTGTCTTATGTGATCAGGATACCGGCATATCCCCCTTCTTGCAGGGTGTGTTGCGTAACCGAGATGTCCTCGATGGCCAACAATCCGTGGATGTCTACATTCCCAACGAAATGGCAAAAGGTCAAAGTCTGCTTGACTTGTGCGAAGGCATGAAGAAACAAGAAGAAGCGCAATTGCGGCTCGATAATTATTTGTCCACCCATTATAAAATGAATAATTTGATACGCCAGGATTTTCTCAAACGAATTCTTGCATGCAACGAAGGGCCTGAAATGAAAGCAGCACTTTTTAAGCTGTATCAACACCATTTCATCGAACAACAAAGTGAACGGCTCTTTGACAGATTCGGCGGGATTGCCAAACTGGAAGATACGCGTCTTTTATTAGAAAATCATCAAAAGCAACTGATGAAGAGTTGGGAAGAACTGCTACAAAAGTCCAATGTGAAAATGACTATTGAAGAAAAATCAACGCTTTCTAGCAATATGGCAATCATTATTGACAAAGCTTGCAAAAAAGGGGTGTGTGACGAGAAACAGTTAAGCCCCAGTAAAACCGAAGCCATGGAAGTTGAGCTTTTCACTGAAGTAGAAAAAGAAGAAGAGCGTTTAACCGAACAATATGATCCATCTAGCATACCTACGAACTATACGCCTTGGCATTATGGAAATGACTCTTTAGAATTTTTGACTTTAAAACAAATCTGCCAAAGTGCCAAACCCGATTATTTGCCAGATTTTAGCGATGACATCGTTGCATCCAAGAATTTTTACAAAATATACAATTACCAAAAAAACTACCTGGGCATGTTTATGATGCCAGTTCATGCCTTATATTTTGTACAAGAAGGTGAAAAAATTACGTGTACCCTCTTATCCCCGATGGAGCTTGCCGACGCCAAAAAACGTCTCAAGCAGGGCGTTGGTTATCATTCTTGGATTTCAACGCCAAACCACCATGTTTTAGCAGGCAACATGCCTAAAGACATCAAACAAAATGGGCAGTATCAAAAAATCATCGAACAGGTGCGATTTTTCAATGGTGATCTGGGTCAATTACTTGAGCGAGACGCCCCCTTAACCTGGTTGACTGACGATTCAAAACAGAAATTGGATTTTTTTGAAAACTATCTAGCCCCAGGACGTGAAGCGCAAGCAACGCATATCCAACAGTTACGAATGGGCGTGCAAGTTCAATTTAAAATGTTGCAATTTGTTGCTCAAAACCCACAACGTGACCTGCGTCATTTTGATTGGCAAAAGCATTATCCCACCGCGGAAGAATCAGACATCAAAGATTTAAAAGCAGTGGCAGATGCCTTTTATGAGATAACTGGAGCATGGTGGCATAACCGAACAACAGCGGTCACGCTCGCTGACAAATATCATCTATCCACCACCGCTTTAGGGTATTTAGCCCAATACGAAGACAGTCTACGTAAGAGTAAGAGTCTTGAAAATCTTAAAAAACTGATTATCGCCTTGGACAATGAAGCATTTGAAGATAGCCAAGCGACGATTAATTACCAACAATTCAATCCGTTATTAGCCGCTTTTGCTAGCGGAGGGAAACCCGAAATTACCGAAGCTCTCGAGGCATTCCCTGAAATACCTCGTGAATATATTGAAATTAATACAGATTGGCACATCACCAACTTTTATAGTTCCAAAGAAAAGACTTTGCCCTGGGTAAGCCCTGACCCCGAAATGACACTCCCCTTGTTACTAGCCAAGAGCAAATTTATCGATGAGAAGCAATACCAATCCCTGGTGCAACTAAGTGAAAATAACCCAAGCTTAGCGTTTGCATTACTACAACAGCCAAACCAGGGCTGGGTGAAGGCTAATCTTGAAACGATCATGCAGGCTATCACCACCCAACCCGATGAGCGCATTGAAAAAGAGCTCTTGAAACTTACCCAAATGAATGACGAAATAGGCATCCTTGCGGTTGGCACCATTGCAAAAGCGTTCCCGCCCGAACAGCAGACCCGTTTTTATCGCTACCTGATTGATAACAAGGTTTCAGACAAAGTTCATGGAGAGATCTTTAAGCAAAATACCGATGATAAAATCTTCAAATTCTACCTAAATGACTACCCGGGTTTTTATCGGATTCCGTATGATGCGGTTCGCTCTAAACTGGATTTGATTAAGCCCTCCGATGGTGCTTTGTTAGAACAAATCAGTAGAATCAATTGGGATGATGAGCGATTTATTCCAGATTTGTTGGAACATCCCGCACGAACAGATTTCGTCCTAAAAAATTTAGCGACTTATTGCAAAACACAAGAACAGCTTTTGAACCTAGTGGATATGAAAAACGTCTCCATTTTAAACTATGGTGTGTTAGATAATGTTGTGACAAACCCTATTTCTAAATCGCCCGAAGTCGAATGGGCAATCATGCAAGCCGCCATTGCGAAAGATACGCCAAAGACAACTTTGCCCGAGTTAATGTTACATGAGTTATTAACTAGGCATGAGCCGGTGTCCTTTAAGTTATTGAAGAATGTGTTTCAACAGATGCCGATAAAAGCTGACTATGAGCCGTATCTATTTAAACCTATCTATGATTTGAAAACCCTAGATAGTGAAACCTTGGCGGTATTTCTCCTAAATTGCCGAAAAGATAATAATCGTTTCTTTGAAACGCTTATTATCTTAGATGCTTTCCATGCTACCTCGAAACAGTGTCTAATTGATCTTTGGCGCTCCAGAAAAATTTATCCAATTTGGCATGCCAGAATTCTAGAACATCCCAAAATGGATGCCGAAGTCTTAGAGGCTCTATGCCAAACTAAGCAACTAAACCATCTATGGATTGATAAAATATTAGCTATAAAAAAACCTGAGCTAACAGAAGCTAGCTATAAATATCTTGCTGCTCAAGAGAATATTCAGCAACCCCAACTTAAAACCATTTTAGAACGAACCAAAAACGCAGATGTTGTCCTTGAGATTGCCAAAAAGGCGACGGACCCGGCATTGCTTGATGCGCTATTATTGGATGCAGCCGATGACAAAGTGCGCCTAACTGTTCTAGGTAAAAACCAATTCTCCTATCAGACATTATCAATTTTGTTGGATAAACCCAATTTAAGCACGAATGTCTTAAATCTCATTTTGTCGCAAGCCTCATTTTCACAAATGCTTTTTGAGAAATTAATTATGCAAAAACAGGCTGATGCGCTTGAGTTGGGAATGTTAATCCCCATAATAACCGATGCAACGATGATCAATACCCTCATTAAAAAATGGTACGACCGATTGGATGCCAACCATATCGAATCCCTTGCAAAGAAGGACAAAATTGGGCCAGACGCAGTAGGCTTGCTTTGTGAGCATCCCAAGTTTAACTTCAATTCCTATGTAGATGTATTAAGCCATCAATATGCTGATCATGAATTTGATAAAATATTGAAAACCCTCATGGCAAGTAAGGATTTTCAAACGCTTACTGAAATGTTGTTTGTTCGCTCAAGGCAAAGAAAAACAATTTTTATCAAAGCCACTCAGCATTTATTACAAGACGCGACCTTAGATCCATCGCATATCCACACATTAAGTGGCCTTAGGGGGTTACCGGAAGCATTGATGGCCGATTTAATCAAGCATCAAGGTATTAGTGCGCAAGACATTAATACGATCATTAGAAATATCCCTTCGGATAATCCGTCTAAAGAAATCCAGGCCTTGGATACTGCGATTAGTGCCCTTTTGGATACCAATCAATTCGCCCACCTTACCGAGGAAAACCTTAGTAGGATAATTGCCAATCCCAATGTCATTCAGAATTGCTTGGAAACAATTGCTGTCCTGCCTCATCTCACCAATTCAGTGATTGCAAATTTGTTAATCAGTCACCCAACAAATGAGAAGCTGCTTTTGCGATTATTTAGCCGCGATGACATCGATGGCTATATCATTCCTGTTTTAAAAGGGGCACATCCAGATGAATTTATGACGGCCTTGGAAACCGTAGCCTTATCGAGAGAAGCCAAAGGAGAATTATTGGATCGCATCGCCCACTACCCCAACTTAAGTGATACGTGTTTGAGCTATATTATTAAACACCCCCATACCAAAGCAGAAACGCTTAGTTTTATGATTGGGGAGGTCAAAAATAGTCAACATATCGACTTGATCATTGATCGATTAGACAAGCAAGGGGATAATACCAAGGCCATTGATTTATTGTTGAAAAGCCCGTTTTTATCTTCCACTCATATGAAACGATTATTAGATGATTTTTCCTTGAACAAAGGCCAACGGGAGTTGATTCATAACCATCCATTATGCAACACGCAGGTGCTTGCAACCTTAATAGATAGCGCGGAAGACGAACAACAACTGTTAAAATGCTTCGAAAACAATGCATATTCAGAGTTGCTTGCCAAGCCATTAATAGTAAAAGCAACGCGGTTACAATGTGAATCGATGCTCTTGGATAAAATGTGTGGAATAGCTCAAACAAGCAGCGAGTTAAAAAGCCTATTAGTTTTATCTGCCGATACCAATATCATCCTTTCCGAGGATTTGTATACGCAAATTGCCTTGCACCCTGCTTGTGATGACAACATTCTATCGCAACTGGAAAAAATGAATGTCAGTAATGCCAATAAACTTAAAATTCATGTACAAGCCTATCTAAACCACCATGAATTGCTGAAACATTTAGAAGCACTCAAAGATTTAGGAGAGCAACTGAAAAAATCACCCGATAAGCAAGAGGAAGCGGCAAACGCAGCCCTTTCGCTACATAAGGATCTATCAACAGCCGTGGATGCTTTAATCAGAAAAGATGGCTTAATCGATGCAAATAAAATTTCACAATTTCAAAAAGCATGCGTGGATGCGTTCAATTACAATGACAAAGAGCGGATAAAAGCGTTACAAACACATCCAGGCACTTGGTTTAAAGTGAGCCTTGTTTTGCGTGCCATCTTGGGTGTGATTGCCTTAATCACGGTGATACCTGCTGTGGTTGTTCAAGCAAGAAGTCAACATGGTTTTGTAAAAACCTTCTTCGCAACCCCGGAAACAGACGGTGCGAAGCAATTAAAAGCCATACAAGATGAATTTGAGGCAATTGATAAACCAAAACCTCAGCGTAAGCAATAAGGCTATCGCCTATTCGATTAACACGCATCGCGCCTTATGAGTCCGCAGGCGCAAGCTCACCCATCCATCATTGTTGATATGACTGATTAGGTGCTGGTTGACCTTCACCTCCTTGTTGTGACTCATAGGTTAAAGCACGCGATTGATTATTCGCTGACAATATCTGAAGTAGGGGATGCGTGCTTAAAACATGCGGTTGAGATGGTTGGGTAAATAGCGAATAGAATTTCACGCTTGAAAATAGTTGCAAGGGACTCCGATAAGAACGATGGGCGATTAATTGGTTATCACTATCAAAGCGGGAATATTTTGCCTTAAGTCCTTTGTCAAATAAGCTTAAGGCATTTCTTGCTTGCTGAGCATAATGGTTATGTTCTTTAATCGCTTCATTGACAGGAGACATTTGATTCGAGATATAGGCGGATTTAAGCTGTTTGATCACTTGTTCTCTTCCGCTAACTGAGCCACGATACAAAGATTGATCGAATAAATTCTTGCAAAGATTCTCCCATAGGGTTTGCCAAGCAGAAAACCAAATATAGGCCGTATAACCCTCATGCTTTTCTCGGTTATAGCAATCGGGCAGTCTTTTGCTAATCAAGTCATCCAAAATAAATTCAAAATCCTGGCCGTTCGTTGTATGGTCGTCTTGCCAAGTTTGGATAATATTACTATTAAAGGTATTTGCCATAGTCAGATCGTTAGTCAGTTTTTGATAACGTCCTTGATAATGCTCGCCGAAATCGCCGCTATGCCCCGGCAAGTTGAGTTCGCTGGCAGCATTGAGAGCACAGCGAATAACTAACTGATGCGTTTCCAAATTGAGGTCACAAGATGACGGTTTAACTAATAGGTTTTCTATCAGCAGCAATCGGTCAACGATGTTTAAAATATCACAAACTTTACGCCAATACGGTTTAGCCGTGGCTTGGCACTCGTAGGAGTGAGTGAAGTAGGTCTTACCAACTTTCAAACTAGCCCAATCGTGTCTCGTTAATGGAAAGTCAGCTACCTTCGCCAGTATTTCATCCGGTTGAGTTTGTTTTAAGGCTTCCAGCAATGTGGGTATCGTTGTTTTGTCGATCTCAGTCTGATTATTCAACCAATTAACAACATCTTTTATAAACATTTGGCGTGTTGTCTGGATTCTTTTTTTAAACTCATCGTTAAAATTTGGCATATTATGCTCACCATGGAAAATATTAAGGCGAAATGGTACCGTAAGATTATTTATATTTCAACTGGGACGGAATACTGCCATCGTCTCGGATAAACGGGGAAACAAATTGCAAGGAAATTCATTCTTTAGGTATAATGAACATTATTAAGACTATTGATAAGCCAACTATGATAGCCAACCTATTTGAAAATGACTTATATCGAAGCTTTTATCAAACCCTGACGTTGATCCCTTCGATCACGATTCTGTCATCGCTGATCTATTTAACGCTAGTCTATGCGATCAAAGTTTCAACCAGCCGGCAAAAGCTAAAAAAACGGGTGGTTTATTTATCATGCCTGGCTTTTGTTATATTTTGCGCCAAGATTTGGGTGCAAGGGTTTACTCATATTTTTTATGGCATCAGCCTTGTGTCAGCGGGTCTTGTGGTCAGTAATAAAGAATCGATTATGAATATCGTTGGTTGGGGCATTATCTCCTGGCGAGGACTTTTTTCCGAAGGGGATTATATCGAAATCGCAGGCCACAGTGGTATTGTATACGATTTGGGGGTCTTATATTTTAAATTACTTGACTCCAATGGCCAACATCCAAACCGATGCACTGGGAAGATTATTAAAGTGCCAAATGGGTTAGTCATTAATAATGTCATCAAGCGATTTTCCATTGAACAACATATCATTGAGCAATATATTCAATGTCTCATCCCGATTAATCAGGATATCACTCAGATTAAATCAGAAGTAGAAACGATCGTAGATGACATCATGGACTCTTATTTGCGTAAATTACCCAAAGTCAACAAAGCAAAAAAAGATATGCAATTAATTAGTCATTATGTTTATCAGAAACCTGAGGTTATCATTGGATTTTATTTAGATAAGCCGGAATATTTCAAAATGACGATTAGTTATCACACTCGGATGACCGACAAAGAACGGCTTGAAGGTGAGATTATTAACCGGATCCTTCACGACACAATCATCTTTAAGGATGGCCACACGGTGGTTGCCAATGAGGAGGTTATGAAAAAAGCGGACAAATCAGTAAAGCACCCCAAATTCGATGAAGCCACCGCTTAACGTTAAAATTTGCAGTAGGATACATAGGACTCATTCATATGTTAATCATTTTAGGCGGCCTCCCCGGCACCGGGAAAAGCACCATCGCTCAAGCGCTTTCAAGGCAACTAGATGCTGTCTATCTTCGTATCGATACCATTGAACAAGCCATCCGAAATACCTGGGATGAGGAAGCCATTAAAAATAACGATATGGGCCCCGATGGGTATCTTGTCGCCTATGCGCTTGCTTCGGATAATTTGCAGTTGGGACACACGGTGATAGCAGACTCGGTCAATCCCATTGAGTTAACGCGTTCAGACTGGCGAAAAGTCGCCAATGATCAAAATAAGCCTTTTATTGAAGTGGAAATCATCTGTTCAGATAGTGAGTTACACAAACATCGCATCGAGACGAGGGAAATCAGTGTTAAGGGACTGACCCCACCCACATGGAAAGAGGTTGTCAATCGCGATTATGAATTATGGAAAACGCCCCACCTCATTATCGATACCGCCGTTCATTCTGTTTCTGAAGCAGTCCAATATATCCAAGCTAACATCAGCGATTTCTCCAATAGCCACTAAGAACCCGACTAACCGTTTCTCGCCAAAAGGAATGCTATAGTTAATGTAAGGTCACCTAATAGAAATAAGATGACGATAGGTCAATGGATAAAACAACAACTCACAAGCGTTTGGACCATTTCAAATGGGGTGACTGTCTTCTTTTTATTCATCATTTTTATATTGTGGTCATTTGTTAACAATCGGTACGCCGGTTCAGTCAATCAAGTTAGCTCATCCTCCCAGCTAAAGCAAAAACTTGCCAATTTTAAAAAAAACTATCTCCCAGCAGATATCGCAAAAGAGTATATGGCGATACCCACCGGCATTTTTATTCAATCGTTTGAGTTTACGAAGTCAAATACCGTACAAGTCAGTGGTTATGTTTGGCAAAAAATCGATAAAAAGTTATTAGGCCGTGGAATTACCCCAGGCGTGGTTTTCCCGGAAGCCAATTCATTAGCCAATATGACTGAAGCCTATCGCTATGATTTTGGCTCCTACACACTGGTTGGCTGGCATTTTTTTGGGGTGTCTTTGTTACAAAACTTTGACTACTCTTCCTATCCTTTTGACATCCAATCCATTTGGGTTCGTATGTGGCCAGCTGATTTTACCCATTCCATTATTCTAGTCCCTGATTTGCAATCTTACCTGACCACCGAACCGGGAATGGTTTTTGGGTTAGAAAGCGATATTGTTAAGCAAGGGTTTTCTATTCGAGAAACATATTTTGATATGCCTATTATGCATTACGATACCACCTTTGGGGAGCCCAAACGATTAATGGAACAATATTCGTTGGAGTTATATTTTAACATTATCATTAAGCGGAAGTTGATCAATGCATTCTTAATTCATTTACTCCCTATCCTTGTCATTTGGTGTATTTTGTTTGCTATTACCATGATTATTTCCAATGATAAACAATTCGCTGAAAGGGTAGGATTATCCACAACTCAACTGTTCACCGCTCTGGGTGGGACTATATTTTCCGTTATTTTAATGAACAACAATTTGCGCAATAGTTATTTAGATCAACCCTTTTTGTTTATGGAGTATTTCTATCTGATCACCTACGCTATCATTATGCTAGTGTCTTATGATGCCTATGTGATTACCACACGCAAAAAAGTTCATACTGTTTTGCATCATAATTTACTGCCCAAAACGGTTTTTTGGCCTTTAGTTTTAGGAAGCATTATCTTCATAACCCTCCTGGAGTTTTTCATTTTCCCCGATGATGTGTTCACCTGGCACCGATAAATGACTTATGAGCGGGAAAAGGGATAGGTTAGTAATATTACGTGAAAAGAGGAGCATCGCGTTAATATTAGTATTTTGAAGGCTAATGGCTGTTATTCCGCACTAGAAACCAGGATTAATTTATGAAATCATTTTGGTTATAAAACCCTAGTAATAACCCATGAACGTCGCCCTCCGCTTTATGCGGAGGGTCCAGAAACTGAGGTGTTTTTAATAGTAACGATAGTTTGATGTCTATGGATCCTCCGCATAAAGCGGAGGAAGCCGTGAATAATCGATGCGACTTAATTGTTGTAAAGTCAGCTTCTCATCCAGATGCTTTCCAATATACTCAATCACTGCATTGACGTGTCGCTCATAATTCATACTTTGTTCTCACAATTTCCTCATATCATTCACGTTACTAATGTTAACTAATCAAACTTGACTATATTTGACCAAAATTGCTAAATTGATGATGAAAATTAAATTTTATTGTGTTAGTATTAGCCAACAAGTCATCCATTGAAGGACTCCCTATGAAACATTACATTGCCATGATAGTTGCATTATCTGCTTTGTTTTCTAATACGTATGCTTCACAAGAAATCAGCCTTCCTTGGAATAAAATCAGCCAAACAAATCAAGCTGAACATATTGTTTCGCTCAATGGTTTACAACCCTATACAGCCTATAACGTTAGCTGCAGCTTTTTTAATAGCCTAGAGACTTCGGTTGATTTTCTGATAAGCCCGCGCTTGCTTCCAGAAAGCCAGTACCGAAATGTCCAACTTAACCAAAAACCGTTAGCCAATAACCACGGCCAACTGCAAGCAGGGAATAATTTGATAAGCTTTGATATTGAAGTTCAAAAAGAAGATAGTCAACATTACAATCAGCTGACGCTAAAATCCGATAGCAATACCCCTCCTATTCTCACCGAATGTATCGCAACCCCTTTAACTAACAATGTTCGCCACAATCAACACAGTGAAGTCAGTTCCGGCGGCTATTTTTTTGCCTATAACGATACCAATCACCCAGTCACCATCACGGTGGGTAATTTCTTCCCAACCAAATATGCCATTAAGCCCCATGGCAGAAAGATGGTGTGGGTCTCTACCGATAATCAAGATATCCACGTGATCGGATAATTATCTATCGTTTGTGATGTCGATTGCTACTATCTCAGGTAATTGAAATAATTTCATACGTACCATTTGCACTGCCCGCAGCATTCGTACTTTGCCAAGATGCGCTTGAACCATCATCCACAAAGCATACGATTCCAGAGCCCGCGGCAATAGCCACTGATGGATTTCCATCACATGTGAAATCAATACTATTAGGACTCGCTGCATCGACGTTTAAATGGATAAGGAGCGTTGTTCCAATAGCTGATAGGGTTATGACATTAGCTGAAGTTGTTGACGTCCAATTCACCACTTGGCTTAGCATGCTGTGTGTTGAAATTATTTTTTGTTCAGAAGCTAATACCTGAAAAGTCAAAAGTATCGAAGCAAACAATAACGCGATTTTTTTATACATGGAATTTCCTTATAACCTAGTTGGCAACATCCCTTAGTTAACATCCAAAGCTTATAACCAAGAGAAGTCATATGACAAAGACTCAAATTTATGTTACACATAAATCTATCCTATTCTATACAGAACTTTTTTTAGTAATCAATGCTAAAACGACTTATTAAAAATAACTTATTCGCTCTGGCCATACTTTATTGGCTTAGCCTTTTTTTCAATACGGCGGTTGCAGGCAGTTTAGGTGAATCAATCCCATCAGAGCGCGGGCGCATTTTTGTTCTTGCGGCTGTCGGTGGCGGCCTGGTTAATATCAATAAAACAGCCGATGTGTTCCTAAGTGATACCATTTCAAATCGTTATCGCCTCCACCGAGCTACAAATGGTTTTATGATGGCAGGCTTTGGTGTGGGTCGTCATATTCATAGCATTAACAATCATCCCTTCGATCTCGGGGTTTCTGGTTACTATTATGATTTAGGAACGTTTAAAGGCCGTGTTCATCCCGCCTATAATGTGGCACCTGATTTTGATACCTTAAATTTTTCCTTGAAAGCCTCCTCCATTGCTTTATTAGCCGAGTTACGTTATTACTTTCAAGCTCAACGCTTTCAACCCTTCTTATCAGTGGCAGCTGGCGCTGCTCGAAATGCCTTAATCCGTTACAAAGAATTCCCGCCTTATAATAATCTCTCCCCCGCCCCCATGCTAAGACCGTTTAAAAATCATCATACAATCAACGTATCATCTGGGATTGGCGCTGGGGTGAAACGTCAATTAAGTCGTTATGCAGAAGGGGCTTTGGAATATCGTTTTGTCTATTTAGGCAATGCTGAGTTAGGGGTTTCGCCCATTCAGTTGACTCAGCATCGTATGCAATTTAGGCATCTTTATGTCAATTCGCTGATATTATCATTATTTGTGGATTAAACGTGTCTTATAAAATTCTGGCGACAATCCCCAAGCTGAACAAAAAAATGGAGATAATAAACAAACATGAATGAGCACCCTTCGATTAAAATAAGACAAACAATCCTTCTATTATTAACTGCCTTATTTTCTTCAATGGTGGCTGCCAAACCCTTTTTTAGCATCACAACAAACAGCAGCGCTGTGCAGATTAATGTCAACTCAAACGCTATTATCACCTACCAAGTGTATAATAATAGCGGCATTCAAGCCAAAAACATGGTGTATGATGTCAATTATCAAAATCATTCTGAAGTATCAGTCGTAGGCGCAGGAACAACCTGTACGTCCACATTACAACCCTATCAATCTTGCACATTACAATTGCGTGTTACAGTCAATGATATAATGCGAAGCTTTCGCTTAATCCCTCGTGTATGCACCGATAATGGCATTGTCTGCTCAGTACCAGACGTGAATAATCGCACCTTAATTTCTGTGATAGCAGTTCCGCTTACCTTGAGTGTGAATGCAATTGCAAGTGATCAGCATCTGCAACTTCGGGCGTTAACATTAACTAACTCAGGAACCACGTCGGTTACCTTGAATCAGATTCAGGTTACAGAAAGCAATAGCCTACAAAACCTAATTGAAGTCTGTAGCCCATCCACCAGTTGCACACCACCGACAGCCTCACAGCCATCGTGCTATTCAATAACCTCACTATCTGCGGGTGGCTCTTGTTTAATATGGTTTCGCTCCTTGGATGTAGCAACCCAAGCGCTAGGAAATATGTCGGGTGATGTGACTATCACCTTGCAAACCAATCCACAAACGACCTTAAATACCAATACCTTTACCGTCAATTATAATAATGATTTATATGCTGGCGGGCAGTTTACCGATGCGGGAGGGGTAGCTGATACAAACCGCATAGCCCGATGGGACGGCACTACATGGCATGCCTTAAGCACGGGAATACCCAATAACAGTGTTAATGCGTTGGCAATTTATCAATTTGATTTGTTTATTGGGGGTAATTTTACCAATGCCGGTGGCATAAATGGCGATCGAATAGTCCGGTGGGATGGCCTAGCGTTTAACCCGTTATCTACGGGGATTAACAATGGTAACGTTCGAGCATTAACCGTTTTTAACGATGAATTAATATTAGGGGGTGATTTTACGTCACCTGAAATTCGTATTGCGGCTTGGGATGGCGTTAACTTTAATGCCCTATCCTCTGGAATTAGCAACAACAATGTATTTGCTTTACTTGCGCTTAACTCCAATTTGTATGTCGGTGGAAATTTTACCAACCAATATGGCGCTTTAGGAGACCGGATAATACAATGGGATGGCCTTAATTTTAATGCCATAGCCTCTGGAATTAGTAATGGCAATGTATTTGCTTTATTTGAGCTCAATTCCAATTTGTATGTCGGTGGAAATTTTACCAACCAATACGGCGCTTTAGGAGACCGGATAATACAATGGAATGGCGCAAATTTCACACCACTGTCTGTAGTCGCACCTAATAATTCCGTCAGAGCTCTTACTGCTATGGGTGGAAATTTGATTCTGGCAGGAAATTTTACAAATTTAGATAACCCAAATGGTGACAGGGTCGTAGCATGGGATGGTGCAAGCTACAGCGCTTTGGGAGCGGGGATTGGCAATAATGCTGTATATGCCTTAGCTGTTGCACAAAACACCTTGCTATTCGCAGGGGGGACGTTTACCAATCCAGCGGTTCGAATTGCTCAATGGAATGGAAGCATTTGGAGTGCATTAGGTAGCGGTATTAACAATACTGTCCTGGCGTTGATCGTCGCCTCATCGCTTATTTTATCCTAAAAAGTAGCAACAGACACGTTAAAGGCGGCCTAAAGGAACGGCATTTAATATTTGAGCTAATTTTTCACGATCCAACTTATTTTGCCATTTCGAAATAACAATGGTGGCTATGGTATTGCCAATCATGTTGGTGAGCGAACGTCCTTCGGACATGAAGCGGTCAATGCCTAAAATAATAACCACCCCAGCGACAGGCACCGTACCAATGGCAGCAAGGGAGCTGGCCAACACGATAAAACCACTACCAGTCACCCCTGCTGCTCCTTTGGAGCTGATAATCATGACGATGAGTAAAAAAAGTTGTTGGGAATAGGTGAGATCAGAGTGGGTTGCTTGGGCGATAAATAGGGCCGCTAGGGTTAAATAGATTGCCGTGCCATCTAAGTTAAATGAATATCCCGTGGGGATAACTAAATCGACCACTGTTTTGTCACAGCCTAAATCGTTTAATTTTTCCAGTAAGTTGGGGAGAACCGTCTCAGAAGAAGAGGTAGCAAACACAATGACGATTTCTGTTTTAATATACTTCAATACTTTGAAGATACTCACATCGCAATAAAAATAAAGAAGTCCGCCTAAGATGACAAAGATAAAGACTAAGCAGGTAAGGTAAAAGCATAATAGTAAAACCACTAAATCCAGTAAGGAACTCGCCCCATATTTGCCGACTGTAAACGCCATGGCAGCAAAGGCTGCGACAGGGGCATAATGCATAATGCCATGGATGATTTTAAAAAATATTTTGGCTAAATGTTCGATGCCTTCGGTGATTTTTCGTCCTTGTTGACCATAGGCCATCAACCCAAGGGCAAACGTAATACTGACAAAGAGAACTTGCAGTATATCGCCGTGAATAAACGCACTAAAAAATGTGGTTGGAATAATGTTTAAGACAAAGTCTTGAACATTATCGCTATGTTCAGCATTGCCAATATAGGATTTGGCATCCGAAAGATTCAACGAAGAAGGGTCAATATTTAAGCCTCTGCCCGGTTCAAAAAGATTGGCAACGAATAAGCCAATTGCCAAGGCAATGCTTGTGGTAATTAAAAAATAGATAATGGCTGCACCACCTATTTGCCCTACTGTTTTCAAGTTTGCCATCGCGGCAATGCCCGAAACAAGGGTTAAAAAAATGATAGGCGTTATCATCATTTTAATCAGTTTAATAAAAATATCGGCGAGCGGTTTTACGTGGGTGGCCAGATCGGGGGTTATGCAGCCTAGAGCGACACCCAAGAGAATTCCAATCAAAACTTGGACATATAAATGCTTAAATACTCTTAACATCATTCCTTTTCTATCAAGAGACTAAACTTTGATAATACCTCAACTAATTGAATAAAGCTAATCTATATAGATCAATGTTAAGTCATATGATTGTCAGTTTAACCCTGAGGGATAGACACTTTATTTACTGTAATAACACACGCAGGGTGACGTCCATGGCTTATTTCTATATTGTTTGATAACCAAAATGGTTGAATAAATAAGTGGTGTTTTTCTAGTGCGAAATGATAGTTACTAAATAGCTTCCATCATTATTCCTTCTCCCCAGGCATGGGGAGAAGGTGCCCAACGGGCGGAAGAGGGGTTGTTGAATCGAGGTTATTTTTTAGGGGTGTTTACTGGTGAACTCTTGGAAGGCTGATGACTCACTTTCAACTTGGGGATGAATTTCCCTAAATTGTTACCCTCCAACATGGAACTGACTACCGTATCCACCATCATAAACGTTTGAAAAATCGTTCTCATTTCATCGGGGTCATTTGCTGCTAATTTTTTCAAGAACTCAGTTAGACCTTCTTCATCTTCTTTAAACGATTTATAATCTGGGTTGCTTATGACATAACCTTGAAAGCTTAAGCCTTCATGAACATTCAAAGAAACTGATAGCGCAAAGCTTTTAAAAAACACGTCTTCAAGGGGCGTTTCTTCTGGTAACTTGCTGAAATCCACGGTAGCAGCAAATAATGCTGTCAAGCCCTGATAATTGCCTTGGGAGTCTTTTGACGTTGACGTCACCGCGCCACTGAAATTCAAAGCGTCCCCATACTCCTGATCGGTGGTCGTTTCAAACATATTATCGACATACTCAACCAATTGAGGAATCAATTCATTGATGTCTTCCTGGCTCAACATTTTGGTTAAATCAATCCCAAGTGACCCGGCCATAACTGTTTTAGGAGCCACCCCATCATTGTAATCATATTCAATGTTATCTAGCTTAAGATTAAAGTGATTATTGGCAGCTTTTTTAAAATACTGGGCATTGACAGCAACTTTTTCGACACGTTCATCGGTCAAATTAATATCAGTAAATGTTAAATTTACAATCGTGTTTTGGTTTTGAAAAGGGGACAACACTTTTTTAATTTGTGAATTTACCTGACCAACATCAATGCTATTTGCAAACACCATCGAAGCAGCAGCGAACGAGAGAAACAACCCAAGCACTAATTTCCGCATAAAAATCTCCTATTAACTAATCTTCAGCTCTATTCGGACAGGTAGTATATCTGATATCCTTAGCTAAGGAAATAATCTGTCAGATGGAAAGGGGCATTGTGTTCAAATTTTATACCCAGTTATTTCAATAGCCTAGTTTCTAGTAAAAATGCTTTAAAATAATCGAATAATGTGTCAATATGCAACCATGTTGGTAATTTTTAATCCAAATGCCCTTATTTAGTCTTCGATCATTAACGTTTCTTGTCATCGCTAATATGCTTGGCGCTGGACTGTTTACGACCTCTGGCATAGCGCTTAGTCAGATCCCTTCACCAACCGTTATCCTAACCGCCTGGCTAATTGCTGGTCTCATTGCCTTGTGCGGGGCAATCAGTTATGGCATTTTGGCAAAAGAAGTGACTGCCTCGGGTGGCGAATATATTTTTTTAAGCCGCTTTATCCACCCCGTTGCGGGCTATATAGCAGGCATCGTGTCCTTATTCGTTGGATTTTCAGGTGCATCGGCCTATTCTGCATTGACGTTGGCTGCG
The DNA here is from genome assembly GCF_964199965.1 of Legionella sp. W05-934-2. Classification (NCBI taxonomy): domain Bacteria; kingdom Pseudomonadati; phylum Pseudomonadota; class Gammaproteobacteria; order Legionellales; family Legionellaceae; genus Legionella; species Legionella sp. W05-934-2. The sequence continues at coordinate 166,200 of NZ_CAXMZT010000007.1, forward strand.
TATGTCAAAGGCATATCAAGCATCCCTTCAGTGCCTGTCATCGCATCAATCGCAATTGGGCTTTGTTTGATCTTTAGACGCATTCAACTGCACACAGGGTCAATGATTCAAAATCTGTTTGTGGTTTGCCAGTTAGGATTATTGGGACTGTTTATTCTTCTTTCGCTGCGCTTTATTCACCTTCCCGCAGCGCCCTCATTTCTGCCATCGTCGATATCCCCACAATCGTTTGCAACCGTTGTTTTGTGGGTTTTTTATAGTTACACCGGATTTAATGCGGCGATTTATGTATCGGGAATGGCTAAACACCCCGAAAAAAATGTTCCCAAAGCCATGCGTTGGGGCACGCTCGTTATTTTGTTACTCTATTTAATAGTTAATGCCATTTTTCTTTACATTCCGCCCCAAGTTTTTATTTCAGGGCAGGTCGATATTGCTGCCAGAGTCGCTCAATACATCGGCGGCGATTCACTAGCATTGATAATACGTCTTGTGATTATCTTCACCCTGTTTTCAGCGATTTATTCCATGTTTATTGTCGGTCCCAGTGTGTATGTTGCCATGAGTCAAGATGGGGTGATGCCTGCTGGCAGGGGAAGCAATGCACAACAATTATTTTTCGCATCAAGCTTACAAGCATTGATTGTTCTTATTATCATTTGGAGCACCTCACTCCAATCGTTGCTTTCCTATATCGGCATGACTCTATCGTTTTCCATGTTGCTGACGGTGGGCGCTAGCTTGAAAATATTAAAAAGGAAACAAACCAAATCACTCTGGCAATGGTTTCCACCCATCCTCTTCATGATAGCGGCAAGCTGCATGATTGGTTTAGCAAGCCTCCATAACCCCATGGAGCTGTTCTACAGTGTCGTAACGATTGGTGTGGGAATGATACTCTTTCTTTTCAAAAAGAAGCCTGTTCTGGAAGTAGCAGAAATTCAAGCCAATCAGCGCTGAGGAAGGTCTAGGTTATACTGAGTGATTCCCGCATTCCGCTTCGCTCAATGCGGGCCACTTTTTAACGCAGTTGGCAATGGATGCTCTATAGTATTTGCCGTAAATTAGATTTATAATAAACCAAGTCTCAACAAAGCCACGAAAATACTGCGCTGAAACAACAAAAACAATCCCTTTACAAAAAGTCGTACTTGGCGCTGTACAGTAAATCGCTTTATAAGTTATAACAATTAATATCGCCTTCTAAACTGAAACTTTCCAGGATTCAAAATGCATGATTTATTAGTAGTGGATAACTCCCAAAATAAGCTAATTGATTATTTCCCCGATTCCGTTATTACCTTTGAAACCTACCTCAATGAATATCCCAAAATTAATGAAGCGAAAGTAAACGTCATCAATTTATGCGATGCCGACAAGTACTTAAGCGAAGGGTATTATTGTTCGTTATTGGCTGCAGCAAGAAATCATTTCGTCATCCCAACTGCCAATACCCTCAATGATATGCGCGGAGGAATTCGCATCATTCTCAACAAAAAAATATGCCCAGCCAACGAACTTGCCTGGCTGGAAAATAATGAGGATAAGTTTCCTGTATATATATTAGGTGGAAAATCAACCGAGAATGCCATCTCAAGATTAGCGAAAAATATTTTTAAGCTCTACCCAACGCCTATTATTAAGATTACCAAAGGCATTATTCCAGAAACGCTCAACATTGAACGTGTCTGCTTGAATAAATCGTCTCACCTCGAGCAACGGGAATTTATTAGTCAACTATTAGACAATAATATTTCATCCCGCGAATATCGCGTCCAAAATAAAAAATACCGTTGGGATATGGCGATACTGGTCAATCCCAATGAAATAACGCCACCTAGCAATAAGAGTGCAATCAATCTATTTGTGAAAGCGGCTGCCAAATTGGGAATAAAAGCAGACATCGTGACTGCCGATAATTTATTTAACTTAAGCCAATACGATGCCCTGTTTGTTCGTGAAACGACGTTTATCAATCACCATACCTATCGCTTAGTGTGTGAGGCAGAAAAACTCGGCATGGTTGTCATTGATGATTCTGCCTCAATTTTACGATGCTGCAATAAAGTCTTTCTACATGATGCGTTTTCTTATAATAAAGTGAACAGTTTAAAAACTAAAATTGTCAGTCATTTTAATAAAGGGTTGATCGATGAGATTGAAAACGAGTTCAATTACCCTGTTGTGTTAAAAATGCCTGAAAGTTCATTTTCGAGTGGCGTATACAAAGCAAGCAACCGAGAAGAGCTCATCCAAAAGCTTGAGAAAATTTTTGAAAACTCCGCTTTAGCGCTTGTGCAAGAATATATGTACACCGATTTTGACTGGCGCATTGGTGTGTTAAATGGGCGTGCCATATTTGCATGTCGTTATTATATGGTCCGTAATCACTGGCAAATTTATAATAATAGCAAATCAAAACTTGAATCAGGTAGTTATGATTGCCTGCCAACCTTTGAAGTGCCACGCATTGTGCTCAATGCGGCCCTACGCGCTTGTAAAATGATTGGCAATGGATTATACGGTGTTGATATTAAAGTAAAAAATAAGCATGCCTATGTCATTGAAGTGAATGATAACCCAAGCGTTGATCATCATGTTGAGGATCAATATCTCGGCCATGAACTATATATGCAGATAATGTCTGAATTCTTAACGAGGCTTGAGGCGAGAGGGCGAGGAAAATGACCGTTCAATTGATGATTAGAAAAGCTCAAATAACGGATTTATCCGACCTTGTCCTTATCGAAAATACTTGTTTTCCCACCGATAAGATTAATAAGCGGCAAATGCGTTATATGATCACCAAAGCGAAATGTCTCTTATATGTTGCTTATGATAAAAATACTCAAACCGTGTTAGGCTATGGGTTATGTTTTACACCACTTAATCGCAAGACAGCAAGACTGTATTCATTAGCCGTGTTACCTGACTATCAAGGGGCTCATGTTGCCAGCAACCTCCTGGTTGAACTCTTCAAAAAATTAAAGGAACAAGGATACGAATACTGCACCCTGGAAGTTCGCTCAGGCCATCCCAATACCCAGTCGTTATATCACAAATTTGGATTTGTTGATGTTAAAACGATTGACAATTATTATGCCGATGGCGAATCTGCACTTCGCATGAGACTCGTTTTGTAAAGTAGGCATATTTCCTAATATCGACCATTTAGCAATGTCAGGATTTATGACTTTTAGCCAGTAGTCTATCTAATTGATTTGCAAATTGGCGGATTTCCGAAGAGCTCAACTTCGCAGAACCGCTCTGCTGAATACCGCTATCTCTTAATGAGGTATGAAAATCACGCATAGCCAAGGCTTGTTTAATGTTTTGCTCTGTATACAATTGACCCCGCGGATTCAGAGCAAGTGCGTTTTTCTTAACCACCTCATCAGCCAGAGGAATATCCGCAGTAATGACTAAATCACCGACGCTCACCTGGGCAATGATGACATTATCTGCTGCATCAAAACCTCCCTCAACCAACTGGCGCTTAATATACGGTGACGGAGGTAGCTTTGAAAAATGGTTGGCAACGATAGTAGTCAGTGTGTTTGTCCGTTTTGCCGCTTTAAAAATAATCTCTTTAATGGCAACCGGGCATGCATCCCCATCGATCCAGATTTTCAATATCAGTCCTTAACCAATTGTTTCAACGGCATTTAGTATATCCCATTTTTGCAAGAGCACCGAAATTTAATTCCTGCAAGGACAGGACTTCCCCATGAAATAGCAATTAATTTACACGTTAACGTTTATGGGCTTTGTACCGGACAATTTCATAATAGCTCCGTCGTTGCTAGCCTTTATACAGGTCCTGAAAAACGTTCCGAACTAACTTCGTCGTCACTGCGAGCAACGCGAAGCTATTATGAAATTGTCCGGTACAAAGGTTTATGGGACCCCAAGCCAAACCCCTAATAAATCCTTAATGAATGTTTGATAACCTATTCACCTTTTTGACAGAAAAATTTGACATGTTAGGTGCCAATATGTTTAAAAGTACACACACGAAAGGAAAATCGCCTACTCAATGCGGCAAAGATAGTGACGCTCATAATGAACCTAACAACACAAAAATGATAAAGGTTGAGAAACAATATTCTCATCCCTCGTTGATTAGCCTATGTGACGCCGTCGCAAGATGCGCAAAAGCGTTATTAGCTTTAGGGGCAGAAAACAACTGGAGCGATATCGTGCTTAGCAAAGGCAAATCCCAGATTGCCGGAAAATATCGAGACAACTGGCTCTATTTAAGTCGCACGGATCGCTCCATCAACGATCCGAAACCGCCTCGAACACAACCAAAATCCGACTGGTTTTCTTTATTTAATCAGGATCAAAAACAAAAGTTTTTCTATCACCAACCCAAATATGAATCAGTACACAATATAAATTTTGTCCCACGAAATGCCGCTTCAGCCATGATGAGCCTCACTGGCGCTTGTGATCAACATGCCTTTGTGGTTGCATGCCTATTGCGAGCAATCTTGCCGATTAACACGCCAATTCGTATATGTGGCTTAAAAATAAAAAATCACGCAATTCCCCATACTTTTGTGGTTGTTGGCGATTTGCCTTCGTCAAAATCAATCCATTTAAAAAATATCGATCCTGGCTCCCTGATTGTCGTCGATGCGTGGGTTATTCAAGGTGGCGCTGTCAGATTATCTGACTATATTTTCACCAAAAACTGGTTAGCCCACTGCAAATTAGAAGTGGATTTTAGTTTTCAAGCCGATGGCAACGATCACTTAATTAAGCGGGTGGTCAAACAAAAATTGTTACACGATATACTCAGCCAAGAAATTAACGACCACGAAGACGACCCATTGATTGAAGCAACCCCTGGTACGCAAGTTGCCAAATACACACAACATACCCTGGAAGAGCAGTTACATTATCTCGAATTGATGAAACACGCAGCCCATTGTTTCTCGAGCGATCCGACACAATATTATGGAGAAGTGTTTGATATGTCCACCATTTCAAGCCACTATTCCCCCCCACACGATGCCTGTGACGCCTGGGCATATTTAGTCGAAAACTACCCCCACCCCCTGTTTAAGCGAGCACTTGATGTTGCCCAAGAACGCGTTTCAGCAACCCTGGAAAATGAAGAGAACGAGTTTACAAGATTATACTCGGGTGCGCCCAATGGATAGCGCTTACTAGCATTTTCAAGTATCTTAAGTATAAAATACCACAATGGTTATCACCGACATCTCTTTGCCAATGAAAGAAACAAATGAACTATTTGTTTTACTAAAAAAGTTACTTCGCCAGCAAGGCCTAACTTACCGTAAACTGGCAGATGGCCTTGGGTTATCGGAAGCAAGTGTTAAACGAATATTTAGCCAGAAAGATATTAATCTTAGCCGTTTGGAAGAAATATGTCAGTTGATGAAAATCAGTTTATCCGATGTATTCAAACAAATCGAAGAGCAAAAAGCCTATATCCGCCAGTTAAGCTATGAGCAAGAAAAAGAACTCATATCCAATCAGCACCTTTTATTGGTGACCATTTGTGTTTTAAACCATTGGACATTTGATGAAATTTTGCACTATTACAGGCTAACCGAGCATGAGCTCATTCGCTTAGCTGCAAAGTTAGATCACATGAAAATCATTGAACTGTTACCCGGAAATCGATTCAAACGCTTAATTGATCCCAATTTCCAATGGATTAGCGATGGACCTATCCAACGGTTCTTTCAGCAAACGATTCAAGATGATTTTTTTCAAAGCCAATTTGACAAACCCAATGAGCTTTATTTGTTAAAAAATGGGATGCTCAATGAAGCTGATAATCTGAGATTTCAACATGCGTTAAGACAGTTAGCCAATGATTTTATTGCCCTTTGCAAGGAAAGCAAAGGCGTCCCCATTGAAAATCGCCATGGGACCGCACTTCTCATTGCAATGCGTCCTTGGGCCCCCAAACTATTTGATGATTTAAAACGTGAGGGCATGTAGCGGTGAGCCCACTACCCTCACACCCTTTATTCAGGTAGAGGTGTTGTTTGCACAGCCGTCAATAACTGTTTTGCCGTCAAATAATCCTTTTTGCCACTGCCCAATTTTGGCAGCTCAGAGAGTTGCATAATGATTTCAGGCAACATCAACTTTGGAAGTGGGGATTGAAGTAGTCGTTGTTTTACCGCTGCCTCATCCAGGTTACCCGCATAGAGCAGTGCTAATTTTTCCCCTTTTTTATCATCATTGAGCGCGATTGCCATGCATGCCATTTCTCCACTTCCACAAGCGTTCTGCCATGCCTGCTCCACTTCGGTCAAGCTAATCATTTCGCCTGCAATTTTAGCAAAACGTGAATATCGATCAACGATGGTTAAAAAGCCTTCTTCATCCAGATAGCCTTTATCCCCGCTTTTATACCAACTGTAATCTTGAGCTTTTATTAGCACTTGCTTGGTTTTCTCAGGATCATTCAAATACCCTTTCATGACTTGTGTCCCGCCAATCAAAATTAATCCGGCTTCCCCGATAGGGAGTTCTTCGAATGTTTCAGGATCAACCACTTTAAAAGCACATCCAGGCAACGGCAGCCCCACCGTTCCAACCTTATTGGCATGATGGATATGCCAATCTTCTTTTGAAATGACATCTGGTAAATTACAACTAGCTACTGGAGAAACTTCGGTTGCACCATATCCTTCATAGATTTCTTGACTAAATTTTTCTTTAAACTCATGACGAACTTGGTTAGAAAGTTTTTCTGCCCCAGCAATCACAAACCGCAAAGAGGCAAGCATTTGGGGATGAATCTTGGGGTTTCGACACATTAACCCAAGTAAGCTTGACGTGGAACAAAAAATAGTGATGCGATGTTGAAAAATTTGCTTAGCTTGTGCAAGGGACTTCGTCGGATCGGGTTGGCAGACCATGGGTATTCCTTTGATTAACGGCAATAACGTTGTCACAGTTAAACCAAAGGCATGAAATAGCGGCAGACAATTCAGCATTTTATCGTCGGGTTTAATACCAATGACTGCGGAGACCTGGTGAATATTGCTCAATAGGTTAGCATGGGTTAATTCAATGCCTTTGGGTTTGCCCTCACTGCCGCTACTAAATAGAATAGCTGCTGTGCTTTCAATGGGCGCCGATTGCAAAAACAAAGGTCGAATAACAAAGGTAGGGAGAATTTTTAGCAATACGCTGTAATAAATAATGGCCTTTTTGCTGTTTACATGGATTAAATCTTCTAAATAAATAAACTGCACCACTCGGCTTAAGCTATCAACATGCAATCCCTTAGAGGTTAATTTTTTTATAAAGGCTTTCGAGGTGATAACACACTGAATATTGGCCTGCTTGACAGCATGAAGCAGGGCTTCATCGGTGGCGGTATAATTTAAGTTGACCACCGTTTTGGCGGAAGCTAAAACGGCTAAATTAGCAATGACGCCCGCACTTTGCGTTGGAAGCAACAGCCCAATCGCTTGTTCCTCTTCAATCATAGGCTTTAATTTTGCCTTGAGAAACAGTGTAACTGCCGCTAATTGGTTGTAGCTGTATGCTTTATCATTATCATCGACCAACGCTATTTCGTTGGCTGATTTTTTTGCTCGATTGAGCCATTCGGTTTGTAAGTTACCCATGCTCTCGATTGAACGGTTCCATGCTTTGATTGAGAGCTCTTGTACTTTTTGCAAAACAACGGGGGCTTTGCTTTCGATAGCTAACGGCTCACCAAACACCACATGAACGCGTCTATCTTTAAGCTTATCTTGTTTTCCTTGTGCTCTTGAAGCGTAGGAAGCTTTGCTCCCCCACAAGCCATGAAGATAAAAAGGTATGATGACCGCATTGGCATCTTGAGCAGACCGCTCAAACCCCGTATTAAATTTACCAATTTGGCCATTTTTGCTTAACCTACCTTCTGGAAAGAGCGCCACCACTTCCCCATTATTCAAAGCATCGTGGACAGTTTGTAATGCTTCATGGGAAGCACCTCTTGCGATGGGAATCACTTTAAAAAACTTAAAAAACCAAGATAAATATTTCATTTCATAGATTGAACGGTCCATCACAAAGCGAATAGGTCTAGGGCATGCCACCTGTAAAATTGCCCAATCGATAAAACTCACATGATTTCCAAGCAATAAGACACCACCGGAAGAAGGTAGGTTTTTCAAATCGTGGACATAAACGCGATAAAATTTGGAGGTCACCACATACAGGCAATAGCGAATTAAGGATTGAGGCATGGTAATTATCGTATGCACCGCTGCAACAAAAGCCACTGCAAATAGTCCATTGATCAACCAACGACTATCGACCTGATATATACCTAAAACCACTGTCAGAATAAGAAAAGAAAACATAAAACAATTTTGAACAAAATTGTTGGCCGCTAATATTTTCCCAATTTCCTTTCTTGGCGCATTAAATTGAATGAGTGAATTGAGAGGGACTACCAACATGCCACCAAAAAATCCATAGATCAAAAAAAGGCAGACAATACCCATCTTCCCTGACAGTAACGGTAAGATAAATAATCCGACGGTGATACCAATGGTCGCAACTGGAATAAGACCGGTTTCGATAAAACCCTTTGAAACCTTGCCCGCATAAAGTGCACCGAGCAGTATGCCAATCCCACCGATGGCTAATGACCCCTGGGCAAACAGGACGCCGACATTGCCCACGTGCTCTTTTAAATAGGCGCCATAGCTTGCCAGTAACACCTGATTAATAGCCCAAAATAATGATAGACCAACGATACAGCTAAAAATTACTTTCGGATGACGCGCTTTCTCCAAATAATTTTGCAAATACTTCCCTTTAAAATATGCCTTAATTTCATAAGTTGAATTGGGATCGACTGCAGCATTTTTAACAAGACGGAAGGTCATCAAGGTTTCAAAGGTTGAAAAGACAACGAGCAAAAACCCCATCGGTGCAAACGCTTGTAAAATTAACGTCTTATCTTGGCTATTTTTTAAGCCAGCGCCCTGAATAAAATGACTAAACAACGAAGTAAACACAAATGTCGCCGCCAATATGGCAATTATTGTTAACGTCTGCACAATGGCATTGATTTGTGTCAACTGCTCTTTTCCAAATATTTCTTTGATGTAGCCATATTTTGCCGGGGAGTTCATTACTGACTGGATAGCAAGCAGCAACGTTAGGCCATAAGCACCCCAAAAATAACCTTGATAATAACACCAGCATACCAATAGGGTTAAAGGGATTGCTGCGGCAGCAGTTACCCGAAGGACGCTGGCTTTGGAGAAACGATCGGCGATAAAACCTGACGGCGTAAACAATAAAATATAGGGTAGTAAAATAAGGCCATTAATGATCGCTGAATAAATGGTGTAGTCAGCGCTATTAGCCGTTTGGTATAGCGTATCTTGAATGAGAATTTTATGGCCCACATCGATAAAGGTATTGAAAAATACCAACACCAGGTAGGGGATAAAACTGTTCGTGCCTTTTAGTTTCATATAAACCTCTGTTCGTCAGCTTGGACTACCATCTTAAAGTAGACATAATCGTGGAATGGATTAACATATACTTATATTAGGATTCAGTCTAAATATAATCAACTAATGCTATAAAGGATGAGAATAATTATTCTATTCGTATTATATTTTAATACTATTTCCTGAGGCCTTTGGATTAGTTCACCTGAGATGGCGATAAAGTCTCAATCGATCAGGACTGACGAAACGATCATTGTCACTTGGTCTATGTATTTTCAATACTAAAAAGAATTTGGCTGGTTCGTTGCACCTTGGCCATTGTTTGATGATTGGCTGTTAGGCGCTAGATTCGATTCATTATCAATGCGATCAGAACATTTTTTGATGATGGCCTGGTACTGGGTATATTCGTCTGATTTCCTTAACATGCCGAACAATCGATGTTCCACTTTAATTTTCGGCTTGATGAGCACTAGGAAATGCTTCAACAAATTCGACGGGACATTGTCAAGATAGGCATCGACTTGCTTGAGCGCGTCTGATTTATTAACCGCCGTTTTGAGAATCTGGTTAATCGCCAAATAGTGATTCAGTAATTGATAGGTTTGTTCTAAAATAGCTGGCTCAAAAACCAATCCAAATTGTTGGTTAGCTGCCTTCATCCTCGGCTGAGTTATTGTTCTCTCATTCGCTAATCGTTGGATAGATATCATGAGTTCGTCCCGGGAATAACCGCTTATTTCAGTTAAGAGTGTTAATTGATTTTTTGGATAACGAATGAATGCTCGTATCAATTCATCCAGCCGATAAGGCAGGCGTACGGCATTAATCGTTGAACAATCGCCTAGTGTTCTGTTTTTTAAATCTTGCAACACATAAGTTAAAGGGATTAAGCCTATTTTTTCTTTAAAATAGCCCATCCCATCTCCTTCCCCATTCTCAAAAAGCAACTGATACAGCTTATCTGCGAGTGTTTTCAAATTATTTTTTGTTAAATAGGTCATCACTTGATCGATGAATTGTATCTCTGGGGGGAAATTGATTTTCTCTAACCCGTTCACTATTTTTACTAACGTATTTTTCTTTTGCAAAGAATTAGCCATAGCTGCACCCACAATCCCCGCCAGGAGTTGGCAAATGGATTGTTGAGTATTTCCAGCAATTAAGCTTGACAAAGCGTCCGGAGCAAGCTTTAACGCCTTTGATTCACTTGCTTTTTTCGCCACCTCGACTTCCAACTCACCCCATATGCCATCTGACATAGAAAGAATGATATCGCCTTGGTTGAGGGTTAAGATTTCCTTCTGACAAATTTCAGCAAGATTGTTGGGGCTAGCTGTCAGCATTTGCACTGAGTTGGGACTCCAAACCCCAAACCCGCGAAAAGATTGGGTTGCCGATACCTGATACTTCACTTTTCCATCGGCATCAAGCACCACAATACAGGTATCCCCAACATTCGCTAACTCCACTCGATAAGTGCCATTTTGTTGATAGTCAAACTGTGTGGTCGCTAAAGCACATGTTGAATCGTATTTTTGGGCGGTGGTGCGCGGTAAAGCTAGGTTTACCGAATTGGCAGCAATGTTAAATAAAGCGGTATCTGTATTGGTTCTACTTTTAACAAAATAAGCGCAGGCATATTGCGAAATCTTGGCAATGCTTTTGGATTCATCCTGATCTTCTTCCGATCCGCCCAAGCCATCCGCTGTTGCCATTTTTCCACCATCAATAACACCCCGGTCATCAAAATTAAACGCCATCGCTGCCGCGTCTAACACTAACTCTTTGGCAATGTCTTGTTGCTGAAAGGCGTAGCTTGATCCAATGAGCATCCCTTGATTATGTGAACGACTCAAGGCATAAAAAGCGTTCCCGAAATAGCTATATCCATTCTCTTCTTCTGTTTTTAACATTGACTTCGATTGGACTTCGATGACTCCACTTTCAGAATAAACCTCAGTATGCCTCATTTAAATTCCTGGTCATTAGCTTAACTATTACGAATGGGCTTGAAAAAATAACAACCATTCCACGAAAATTCCATCACCCAATAAAATGTTCATAATGATACCATAAAATATATAATTTACACATGCCTGACGGCTTGTTTTAGACTATTTTTTACCATTTTATCAACATTACACCCTAAAATTTAACCATTTGGTCTTTATTTATTCGTTTGGACTATAATTTAAATAAGTGAATTTTATGACATTTCATTCATGCCCTCATTACCCGGTTTAACCTATTTAGCTAACTATCCCACCAAAGACCTGTGGCGATTATTTGTCGATGGGCGGTTTTGGGCCAAAGAAAAGGGTTGGGAAGGCTATGAAAAAAGGGAGGCTGGTAGTCTCAGTGCAGGACTTGAAAGTTTATTCTACTTTGCTATGAAAGCGAATGAGACCAAAGATTTCGCCATTAGCGTGGAGTTAATCAAAGAAATTCATGCTCGCTGCGGCAAAGGTGTGACTGAATTAGAAGATAAAAGTCCCGGAGAACCACGAGATCATGAAACCGTATCATTTGCAATTCCTGCCAGTAAAGCAACGTCCAAAGGCGTTGCCGAGTTATTAGGCATTGAATTTTTAATGAAAAATGCAGAATTTGGCCCAGGAACTCCCTCTGTTTTTGCAGCTCATATCAGCACCAATCAATTAGAAGAAGCGAAAAAAAAACCCCATAATATCGACAACCTAGGATTAGCTATCTACCAACAAATGGTCCTAGATGGTTACGAGAATAGCACGCATTTTTATATCGCACCAAGAGACAACGTCGAAGAAATACTTCATTTTTTAACCGCTTCTTACAATAAAGAGATACAACAAGCCGACACACTTGATAAAAAAATAACGATCATCGCAAGGTATACGAAATATTATGAAATACTGCATCCTTTCAAAGATGCCAATGGCAGAACGTTCGTGAATATCTTGATGAATATCATGTTAATGAAAGAAGGCTTGCCGCCTGCGACGTTCTATGAACCAAATGTCTTTGATCTGTATAGTAGTGAAGAACTAGCCCACGTCATCAAAGAGTCTATGTATAATACACTTCACATCATTGACGCCCATAAGACCAGCCAAAAACTATCACTCTACGGTTTTCAAGAAAGCGCTAGTTCCAATTTTTTAGATGTATTCAAAAGCCCATCCTACGCCACATTAACGACTAACAAGAAAGCCCATTCAACGATAGAGGTCGATGACAAAGCGGTATTAACCGTATTTTCTTCGCTGGGGAAAGATTACCCACTCCATTGGGCAGTTGTGTATGAAACAGGGGACGGGATACTGGCTGACATTATTTCAAACAATAAAAAAGACATTAACCGCATTATCCCAGAGGGTGCACCGCCACTGTATGTAGGAAGGACACCCTTGCATATTGCCACCCTAACCAACAATAAAACCATGTTTGATCTGCTACTTAAAAATGGGGCAGATAGTACCGCTCAAGACTATTCCAGCAAAACAATTTTGCATTACATCGCCGAATATAATAACCCCGAGCTATTGGTTGGCAATGCCTCTATCTTAAAAAATTTCAAATTACTGAGCGCTCAAGATCAGCAAGGTAAAACAGCCTTGCACTACGCTGCCGCTTCTGGAAATAGTGACTTAATTAAAATGTTATTAATCGATAATCCCGATTACCTCAATAAGCAAGATAAAGACCAGAAAACCGCATTGCATTATGCCGCGGAAGCCGGCAACCTAGAGCTTGTTCAATTATTGATTACCACTGGAGCCAAAGTCGATGTGACTGATTCGGCTGGCCATTCTCCCATGTCACTTGCTTGTAAAACCAAACAAAAAGCGGTCATGACCACCTTGATTGATACGGGCCCTCGAATCGATGAAACAACCTTGTCACTCTTAGCCAATCACAAGGATATTGAAATGTTTAATAGGATGCTTACTAAAATCCCTGGTTTATTAAAGGACGAAACAACATTTCGATATGCCCTCGCCCTGGGAGACCCTGACATTGTGGATCGTTTTCTATCTGCTGGCATGGATATCAATACCGTTTTTAGTAGTGATGGCTCAACACCGATATTAAAAGCAGCCTTGTTCAACTATTCTAAGTTGATAGCGTTTCTTGCCAAAAAAAATGCCAACGTCAATATCACATTCCCCAGTGGTGAGAATCTATTTCATATTATCGCTATTTCGTCAAAACCCGAGTTAATTATTGAAGGGTTGAAGATGAAAGAAGCGCCTACCTTGCTTTTCCAACAAAATAAAGCGGGGGAAAGTCCTATTATCCGCTTAGCCAGAAACCGTAGTTTATTACCGATTATCAAGCATAACATTGATTTAAAAGCCCCTGTGGATAACAAAGGCAATACGATCCTCCATGCTGCCATGGTCAATTTAGATATCCCGGCCATCGAAGCTATTTTGACAAAGGAACCCTCCTTGATTAATAGCACCAATTCAAAAGGACAAACGCCACTTTGTTATGCTATTGAAAACATGAGTGACTATAAAATATCGAGCAGTCAAAAAGAGCTGATTGACCTTAACCAACGATTAGCCACTTATAAAGTGGATTTCACAGCAAAAGATAGTTCTGGAAATACAGCGATAGATTATGCCATTGCCAGAGGTTGGTTCCGTTATAGCCTCTCTCTCATAACACAGAATGACAAACCCAAATTGCGCCCAGCGATTAACTACTTAGAAAGCCTTACCGAATCAAATTTTAGTCGAACCAAAGATACCTTCAAAAAAACCTTGCTTTCTCAATTGAGCGATAATCCAATCGTTGCGGCAACGCAATTAGATGAATTATATCGGGACATTCTGCAAAATCGCATTAAAGTGCCACAAAACTATAAGCAAGCCTCGATTTTAGACTTCTTTTCAAAAGCGACTCCCGAACAAGTTGTCCACAACGAGATTTTGAAACAAATAGACTTAGCTTATCGAAATACAATTATAGAAATCCCTTCCTATCTGGCTTCCGATAGCATACGCGATCACAATAAAAAAGAGGAAATCATAGCCTTACTGCCCGACTATTTAAGACAACATAAACTTGCTCAAAACATATCATTAACGCAGGTGAGAGACTTACAATCGCAATGCTATGAAGCAATAGAGTCTAAATCCGAGAAAACACAAAGTAACGTTAATCTTCGCCATCACTAAGGGAGATCTAGGTAGTGCCTCAATATAATTTCCTTCATTTTCCTTCTCCCCAGACATGGGGAGAAGGTGCCCAAAAGGGCGGATGAGGGGTTGATGAATCGAATGTTATTATTTTGATGAGTAGCAGATTCTGCTTGAGATGCTTATAAAAAATTTTTTCCTAGTCTACGCTAGTAACGCAACCAAAACATACTTTCTCAACGGGATGTGTATCTCAAAAAATGGCTAGTTTGCTTAAGGCTAATTAGACATTGCTTGGGTTATACCATCACTCTTAAGCCAACCGAAGTTAAAATCATCGCTGGCACATTACCCCCTTTAGAGCTGCCATTCACTTGCACGGTTAACAACAAGTTTCGTGTCAAAGCCGTATCACCACCCACACCACCGTATAAAGCAACTCGGGTATGTGTGCCTGTGACAATGCCGGCATTATTGAGGGTATGATGAACCCAGGCAGGTCCGATTTTTGCGAAAAGATGTACCGAATTTACCAACGGGTAAATCCCTTTGATAACCGCATCTATCACATGATTTTCGCTACCTGTTGGGGGCCTTAGTCCTCCTCCAAAGGTTTCATCGGTGTGTTGGGTAAACCCGGCTTCCACCGCCCAATTGGGATCAAACTGATAACCCCCATTGACATTCCAGCCAACGCCATCATTGTTATCATTCCCTGAATTAATCACTTTTTCTTTAATGTAGGAATAACCGATGTTTCCTTCGATATAGATTCCGAGTAGGTCTTGGTTTATGGCAAACCCAGAAGCACTGAACAACATGAGTGCACTGCCCATCCACAATACTGATTTTTTCATATCCTTAATCCTAAAACACATCACCATTATGCCAAAAAAATTGTACCACAACCTGATAAAGCGCATGTGATTAGGAAAAACGTGGTGGCAAGTAAGAAACGCTTATTCATAAATTTCCTTATTAAATTTTATTTTTGCAGTTTTAAGCGTAGGATAATCTCATATCTCCTATCATTTGACAAACTAGAATTTTCTCTTTGGATGGGCATAAAAAAATCCCGGAACATGGAATACCGGGATTTTTTAAAATGACAAAAAAAGGAAGTGTTGCTAGTTAATATTTGATTACAAGCAATTCGCAGTCGCATATGCTGCAGAAGTAGCAAGACCCGCCGCGTTTAAAGGCGGTGGAAGGAATATTGATCCACCGATTCCAGCGAGCGCTAACCCACAGTTTTTTGCTTTGGTCGCTTCACCTTTCACTTCATTGATCTGTTGCTCAGCGGTTGTTTTCACTTGCGAAACAGCTTGCTCAAGCTCTAAAATTTTAGCATCACTTTCTAGCTTCGCAGCTTGAAATTTCAAATCAACGTCTTTCATAATGCTATCTCTAATCTGCGATTCAAATGCAAATAACGGATCGTATTGAGTCACGGTGCCTGTGTTTGGTGTATTGGCTGTAGTCGCTGTGTCGCTGCCAACGAACGCGCTCGTTGTTGAGTAGGGAACGTCTATAAACGGACTATTATAGCAATACTGGCTATCCATCGTATAATTGCCAAGCGTCCCATTGCCTTCCATGGGTGGGTATAGTGGGCACATTCCATCGGAAGGCAGGTCATTACCAACGCTTGCAGTCCCAAAAGCATTCCTGCCGATTTGAACAGTAGCTGTGGCGGCTAGCAACACCACGAACACCTTGCCAACGGTAGACCAAGAAGGCATGTAGCTGCCAACGGTAGACAACGAAGAAGGCAGATAGTTTTGATACCAGCTTTGGCTTGATTTGGTTTCTTCACTAGTTTGCCCATCTAAAGTGCTTGGTGTGCTAACAGGCGAAGCGGTGGTACTTTGGGGTGAAGTTGTTCCTGAATCCAATTTTTCTTCTTCATCATTTTCTTCTTCATCATTTTGTTCTTCATCTTGTGGAGATTTAGCAGTCGTTTGATCCTCCTCGCCTTCTTGTTGAGAGCTATTCCCAAGCTTTAACTCATCATCCTCATTGGCACCCTTTTTGGGGTCGGCCAAAAGCAAACTGCCCATTAGGCTGAGCGAAGAACTTTCTAGCTCACCCTCAAGAACTTCCTTACCCCCTAAAGTCGCCTGAGGCGTATCGGTTAACTCTTTAACGGTCGCGCTTTGTTTGAAAATACGGTTATACACGAATTTTGTCAGCGCAAACCCAGCTGTTAATAGTCCAGCCACTGCAATGGCAGAACCCACTGTGATTGCAATTGCCGCAGCAGGTGCTGCCACCAATCCAAAACCGATAGGAAGCAGCCCTAGGCCAATAATAGTTGCTACCACAGCGACAGATAAAACTAAGAAAGTAAGAAATCCAGCGTAGTAGGGATGCTCTGAGAACCATTTGCGAAAGTTATTAAAAAATCTGGCATAAAATGGTGTTGTTTCAACTGGCTGATAATCGTTTTCAGTGAATGATGGTGAATTTGGCATAATCTTCTCTAGTAATTAAACAGGTTGATGGATTTTGGCCAGCGATTATACAAACAAAACCTTAAGGTTTTATTAAGAGCACGGTGATTTATTATGAGTCAGCTATGCGCGGGACAAAATGCATTACTCCAGTCGTTGCTAAGCTCTGGGTGGCAATGACATCAAGATTAATTTATTCCTGGCACAAGGAATCGTCTTCGCCGATGCTCCCCGTATTCCGGCCAAAGGCCTTCATACGGGCTACTTTTAAAATGTAGCCCGCATGCAACAAAGTGGAATGCGGGAATTACTTGGTGAAGCCGAGACATTTTTATTTTTTGTCCTGCACAGAGATGAGTCAGAATTGTGCCGGCCAAAATTAAAAAAGGCCTCGGCTTCGCCGATTCTCTTTTGTCCGGTAGAAAGGTTAACGTATTTTTATACCCGCCTATCTCCTAACCGATTGAAAAAAAGCTTGTTCCTTAGAAAGTTCTGACTTATTCTTAATTTTTTAAGAAGTTAGGATAGCGTATGTTAAACAAAATAATGGGTTTCATTTTTGTAGTACTATTTGTGTCGAGTAGCTATGCTCAAAACACGGAAGAACTGGTTGAATACTCTCATCAATTTCATCCGAATAAAATGGAATCCTTCAGCAACCCGTTTTTTTGGTCTGTCAACGCTGAATGCCGGGTAAAATTAGATAATCAATCCGCCACATTTCGAGCACTTGTGAAAAATCAAAGCGGCACGGTAAACGGCCAACCTGTGAAAGAAGGTCAAGAAATCACCATGACCGTTAGCGATGGCCAGTCTATCACCGTATCAGCCTCAGGTTGGGCAACCGTCGAAGTCACCGATTTAAGCGCCTTCCCTGTCACCGTTACTTGCAAATTGATTTGAAATATACCCGCAATCAGTTGCTAAGAACCTATCTACTGCATTTGCTTACTCGTCGAGCTATCTTGTTTCAAGGGTTTTGGCTTATCTGGCGCTGGATTGGTTGAAACTCTTGGGACAACGATATCTTGACCAAACGTTTTTTTAATCCTTATTTCACCCGGTTGTAATATACTCGACTGACCATTCGCTCTGCGACAACGTTGGGTGTGGCATTTCATTTTACAAACGCTTTGGATACACCCATAACATCCCCAATTATCCCAGCAGCAAGCCCAGGTCCCCTCGACTGTTGAGGTAAAGGTTCCGCCTGCAAGCTCACACACGCCTTTCATATCAGAATTTGTCCCACCGGTATTCGGAGCCGAATATAGGGGGTTTGACAGAAGAATGAAGAGAAAAACGAAACATTGACTTGCGGTCCTTAAAAAAGCCATGATTCACCTCCTTGGAATCGTACTCTCTAAGTATGGCAAACTCCTATCAATATTCAACAGAACTTCTAAATAACTTCCTTCATTGTTCCCCTCTCCCCGGAAACGGGGAGAGAGTGAGAGAGGGGTTTTTGAAATGAAATTATATCGTGATGTGTGGCACCGAGTGCCTAAAATGTTCACGAAAAACATGTTTAGCGAAAAGACTGGCAAGAGGGAAGTTAGTGAGCGTGCTGTGATGCAAGAAACTCATCGATGTATTGATTACAAAGAGCTGGTTCTTCAATACCCGGTGTATGACCTGCATTGGGAATATATTTCAGAATAGAATGGTCGATATGTTGATGAATTAGTTTAGCCCGTTCCGGTGGTGTAACCATGTCATTGTCTCCCACCATTATCAACGTAGGGCAGCGAATATTGGCTAATTCAGACTCAACCCCTTTTCGGTTTAAGACCCCGTCAACTGCTTTTATCACTGTTTTGGGGTTTGCTTCAATTTCTCGCTTCCAAAATTCATACTGGTCGCGCCGAGCATTATCATTTCGAAAATTATCGGCAAAATATATTTTCATCACCTTTCGAGAAACAGATTTCATGCCAAATAACTTGAGAAGGAGTATCAAAACCTTATATTTCAATGAGTAGGGCTCAGCTTGTGCCGAGGTTCCCATCAAAATTAACGATTGAATTAAGTCAGGTCTTCTTGCAGCCACGCGCAAACCGATAAAACCGCCCATCGATAGTCCGACAAAATGGACTTTCCCAAATCCGAGGCGCTCAATTAGCTGGATAGTATCATCACATAAACTGTCCATATCATACCCTGCCTCCGTCACTTCAGACCGACCCTGCCCTCGATGATCATAAGTGATCACACGGTATTTCTTCTTAAGATGTTCAACTTGCGCTTGAAATACTTTCCCCGACCATAATAGCCCATGTGAAAACAAGATGGTTTCTTCTCCATCCCCTTGAATATCATAATAGTAATAGCAACCATTCACAATTAAGACGACCATTGCCATTCCAACAAATCACTCTGCCGTAATTATAGAACATTAGACTCTGTACAGGACAAAAAACACAGAACTAATACGTTCCCGTGATTATTCATAATTCCTTAAGCTTCAGTCATTAAACTATAAGAAAAGCTAACAGGAGAAGACCATGTCAAATAAAAAACTCACTGAAAGACTAAATAACGAGTTAGATGTGCTTGGTGTGCCTGAATTAATGACCCAACGCGTGCATGCTTGCTCTAAGATGTTCAAGCTTCCTAAATTTAAAGTGGAAGCCATGCTATCTGGCATCAGCGCTTTTGATGCTAACGCCATTGAAAAAGTCGCCAACGAGCTGGATGTCAGTAAAGAGTGGCTGCTTGGCTATAGTAATGAAAAAACGAAACATTAGGGAATGCCCTAGTGTCGTTTCTTGATCTCCACTGAGTCCAACTTCTTAAAAACAAAAGGCCGAGCAATGCTCGGCCTTATTTTATCAAAAATCGTCTTGCCTGCTACGGTTTTACTTTTGGATAGGCATAGTTAGAATGGTCCACTTTCCATTGCCCCTTGCCATCTTTGACATAATGAACATAGCTTGTTTGAACCATGTCCTTAGACTTATCTGTTATAGCAAACTGAGCAGAAACCGGTACTAATTCATATTCATAGAACTTCGCTTTGTTTTGTGTATCTTTAATCCGTGTTTTAGCCAAGCCTTTGCCTTTGACTTCGCCAGTCACTTTTATTTGAATATGCTCGTTGCCAACGCTCCATACAAATAATAAAGAAGCTTTTGAATTTTCCCTCATATGCGTTACTTTAGCCGTATTCGTGTGGGTTGCAAACAGGAAACCTTTATCCGAGACACCTAAGATGTGCATCATTCTTTGATGTGGATATCCTGCATTATCAATGGTAGCGAGCGATGCGTGCTTTAAATGAAGAACTTGATGTTTTTTCGCATAGTCGAACCAACGCTGGTATTCATTGATAGGGTTAGTTGAATTTTTAGTTAGCATCCCAGTCATATCGCTGGCGTGCAAATTGAAGGACAGAAACAACGAACAGACTACTAAGAGTAATTTTTTCATCACAAATTCCTTTTATTGTATTAGATTCCATCTATAACTTAGACCTTTCATTTGAACTTTGCAAGCAACTGTTCACCTATTTGTTATCAAGATAAAATAAACGAGTTTATACCTTTTTTAAGCTTTGGAAAGGCTCTCCAAATTGAGCCTGTGCCATCTGAAGTGCTTCTTCTACCAATCGTTGCCCGTGACTCGGCTTAAAAAAATTAACGGGTTGATTGGTTAAGGTTCGGTAAATAGCTAACCCTGAAAATGCCAACAACAGAATTCGTAAACAGTCTCGGAGAAATCTAACCCAAATGGGATCACGATGTTTTGCAAGTTGTTTTTTTGCTTCCTTGAGATGCCTTTCAAACAACGCGATACGAAGGCTTGGCAAAACGCTCGTTTCTTCAAGATCTTTTTTCAGACGAGTGACGATGACTATTTTAGCATAGGCTTTTTTATTATTGATTGCTCCAGCCATACCCTGGGTTAAATGATCATAATACTGACTAATTTTATTTTGTAGTTCATTTACTGTTATCAACGCTTGTTGCTCTTTTTTTGATTGCCAAGACTGGAGCAGCCTAGTTGGTGCTTCCCCAAAATCCTCATCGTCGTTATCACCCACTATTGTTAATTCCCCATGCTTAGCTTTCGCTAGCTGTTGTTGTAATTGCATTGCATCCTTTTTAGAATTTTCTAGCATTTGCATTAAGCTCAACTGAGCAAAATGCGATTTTACCTCCTTGACTTGGATAAGTAATGCGGAGGCAGCAATAACAATCGATTTATCGGCTTCTTCAAGACCCATTAGATGACGCAAAATGGTCTCGATGGGATTAATGCTGGATGACATGGAAGGTCCAGCTTCCTCAAATTGTTTTTTATCGTATTGATGAGCATCATTAATCAAACGGGGGGTCGTTAATGCAACAGCCGTTAGCTTTGCCAAGGCCGTTTCAAGATTATCAATCAGTGTTTGATATTGGCTGTTAACCTTCGGATACTGGCTTAAAAATATCGCTTTTATTAGGGTTGATAACGATTGAAAATCGGCCGTTTTAATCGCTAATTTATGCTCGAGCGATTCAATTAAAACCTTATCATTATCATTTATTTTGTAAAAAGGGTAATAGGATTTTGCCAGGGCTATCCATGACGGCATCATGGGATGAGAAAATGCTTCAATTACTTTTGTCTCCCATTCATTGGTCATGAATAGCTTATCATCTACTATTTCAGGTTGGCATTGGGCATTCAGTGCGTTGATTAACTTAGCTAGCAACTGAAATTGGTTAGATAAAAGATGAGGCGCCCGCCACGGCTCAAACTCAGAAGGGATTGATTGAATAGATGACGTTTGCATTATCATTCCTAAAGAAGGCCTCAATGAACTGCCAATCGAACGTGATTTGACATCATAATATGATATACGCAGAAATGGTATTGGCGAATTTGACACTAGCCAACATACTTCAAAATTTGCGCCTAAATTACCGTAAACGTTTTTGTGACACCTTCATAGGGGTAAATTTTTCCATTCCAACCAAATTTATAATGGCCAGCGTGTTTTATCCGATACGTGCCTGGCAGGATATCGGTTGGAATTTTCCAATACACATGCCCATAGGCGTAGGCAATAAAAATTCGCTCCCATCGATACAGGGTATCAAAGTCCCAATCATGAGCAATTGTTTCCCATCTCCCTGCTTTATTTTTAAATTGTACCTCGAGAAAACCGTTCATGGTTTCAAAATGATTTCTTGGGTTCCCTGCCCAAAAAATTACATGAACAAGGTCTCCGCGCTGGTATTGTTTATTTGGCTCTTTATGAACACTGCCAAAATTGAGTGTCACGGGAACATCGTCAAATACAATTGGTGGAATAAGATTGCCAGTGTGATAGCTGAGGTCTTCAGGCAAAGGGCCTGGCTCACTTTCTCTGTGAGATAACATATCCAAAGCTAATTGCTTAAACCCTTGAAGATAAGCCGGTAACGTCCATCGGCCAAATACGGTCGACCCTCCCTCATAGTTTTGTTGCATATATTCTTCTGGGGTAGCAACATAACCTGCATAGGAATTACTAAGCCCTGCGATGACGACGTGCTTTGCTTGCTCTTGAAAGAGCGCATGTAATAATGCTTTGACTCGCCGGCCAGACATCGTCGTAAATTCGCCAGGAACACCTGCTATGACTAAATCACCGATTTTAACGATTTGAATGGGCATATTATGCGGTACCCACGCAGGCTCATTTTGGCCAACGGCAAGCAGAATCGGCTTAGGATGCTGGCAATCAACCAGAGCAGCCGTTGGCTGTTTTATGATATCTCGAATTAATGAAATGAATGGATTTGTTTCTAATTGGCCTTGATGAAATATATCATCTAAGCCGGAGCCATCGATAGTACCGGCGCCAAAGGAATAGCCTAATGCGGCTTGGCAGGTGTGTTCAACCGTTCCTGCCGTAAATTCTGGCGCGATGAGTGTATTTTCCATATCGATATACTGATGACGGTAATCTACCCCTTCACCAATTGGGGTAACTGCTTCGTTAAATAATGCTTTTGCTTTTTTGTATTGCCGCTTACCGATTGCATAGGTATGTTCAATATCTTTGCATCTCATCTTATCACAATTACTAGCGGATGAGCTCCCAAAAATATTGGGGCTAACATCCCCTTCGTTAGCCTGTGCAAAGGCCGCCACAAAGGTTTTTTCTTGTTGGTAATTGCTGTGCATACTTTTTTCAAAAAGGTAAGAGGCATAGCCTTTATTATCACCGCTTAAAAAGACATTATTGCTGCTCATAGAGACACTATGAACGGCATGCCAATTAATGGTTCCAATAGGCTCCCCATGGGCATTCGATAACTTGATCAATGTCATTGATTTATCCGTGTCGTATTGATATTGATCGCGTTCTTTTTGGGGATTTTTTAAATAGGCATCTGGGGAGCGATTTTTGCTGGTATTGGTCAGCTCAGCGGCTTCGATATAAATATTCCCCGGTTCAAGATTTTTATGTGCTCGGGCAACCGATTTCACAATGCCATCGACAATCGCCCGATAATTGTCTGGATAAAACCCAAGAATTGTAAAGTTATACAACGTCTCAAATGCATATCCTCCCGTGCCAGCATGGGTATGTGTCGCACTAATCATGACATTTTGATCCGTGTATAAGTCGCCATATTGTTCATGGAGTTTTTTTATGACGCCTTGTTTTACCGATTGAAAAATCATTCCCACATCAGCACTGACAAAAACAACCCGCTTCCCGGTTTCTGGCGAGGCAATAATAAATGCTCGAGACCAAAGGCGTGAGTGGAGGCCCTTAGCAAATTGGTTCATCTTGGCATAACCCATCATATTAATTTCAGCGGCAGCACCCGTAATATCATATATGCCTGCACCAATTAAAAACGACGGGGGACTTGGGTAACAGAATCGAGAAGCAAGTAACAAACATAGAAACAACGAATTTCGAATAAGGGTCATTTTTTTTGACATATCGCATTACATCCTTATAACAATGCAGCTTTTATATCCTTTGAACCATTCTGGAAACTGCAAATTTTTGTACATAGTCTCACTAAACCTGAATTCTTACAACCACAAGACTTCTAAATAACTTCCCTCAATTTCCCCTCTCCCCGGAAACGAGGAGAGGGTGCCCGAAGGGCGGGAGAGGTTTTTTTGTAACAAAGTTATATCCTGATGTGCGGCACCAAGTGCCTGAAATGCTTACGCAAAACCCTAATCTCTGCCGGCATCCATACTGCGTCCCGTTTAACAGCATATTTTAAAACATGGTGATCTTTTTTATCCTATCATGGCCATTTAATATTTTGGTAAGGTATTTGTTATACTATATGTATATATATTTTCACCACACTACTACTATGAAACTAAACAGCGAAGCGAAAGCAACGTTACTGTCTGGTGTCGAGCGGACTTATAATGGCTATGCAGCCCTTGATTGTTCAGAAACCGCAAAAATTTTTAAAGGGTCTTCGCTCTCTGATTTTACCCGCCAAATGATACATGAAGGGAAAATGCAGGCAACAGTCCATATTGGCAATACCGATTATAAAATCGCTTTAAAAAAAATAGATACTGACACTTATTCCATCGAAATCGATCCAAAAAAGCCACATTCGCTAATGACTTATGAGGACATCGAAAACCCTAACAATGAAGAGCAGGTTGTCGCCTTACTGGCCAGCCAGTCCATTGAAATTGATTTAAATAAGCCCCATCCCTATATTACTATCGATAATCATGATAAAAGCGCGCCGATTCGTGTCGGCGGCGACAAATTACAACTTTATCGCACCCACCTTGTCACCTTGCATAAAATTCATGAGCGCATCAAAGCTGACGAAGATATTTCAAACTTATTGGTCGCCTTAGCCACCGGTTCGGGTAAAACATTTGTGCAAGCATTATGGCTTGTTAGCTTGCACTCTGCCGGGATGAAAGGCTTTTTTGGTGTGCCTGGTCGTTTGGAGGATCAATTTTTCAGCGATCTTAAACGGTTATTACCCGATAGTTTTGTCGAAGAAAAGATCGGCCGATTGGGAGACCCTAATCGTCAAGAAGGTTTTTTAGGACAAGACAAGGATATCGTGGTCGGCGATGCGTTTAAAACGCTCGATGAACATTTCGGTCAATTAGACAGTTACAATCCCCAAGAAGTGATGCTAAGTTTTGACGAGCAACATCTATTAATGCGTGTGGAGCGTCGACGATTAAGGCTTATCGATCTCTCTGAAAGATTTTTATCCTGTTTTTTAACAGCGACCCCGAATGAAGAAACCTATCAACTTTGTGGTAAAAACCCGATTGCCACCATGTCTAATAAGCAAAAAGAAGAAGCAAAACAAGGAAAAGTCCCCAAAATTGCCACCATTACGGCCAAGTCAGCCAGCGATAAAAACGCCAATACGGAAGGATTTTTTAACCGTCTGAAGAGACGCTTTAACATTTTCATCTCAGATGCTATTCAAAAGCAACCCACCTCTGCAGCCATCCAAGTTATGGATGATCTGCCATTCATGACGCAAGCAGTGAATGGCAAAACACAACAATCTGTTCGCAGGAAAATGCTTTTCATTGTCGATGACCCCGACTCGCTCATTAATTTATGCCATCGTGTTAATGAACCCGCTAGTCGTGAAGTTTATGAGAATGGCAACTTATATTCTCGTAAAGAAATTGGTGAATTACTACTCATTCAGGATGTCGATTCAGCGTTATACGATGAAGAAATGGAAGCTCGAGGAGAAGGCTCGAAAGCAAAGCAAGCCATTGATGCACACCTGAAAGCAACCATTTATCATAATATGATCGATCATGTCTTAACCGACGCATTAGGCATGAATCTTCTCGAATTAAACCAACTCCGACAACAAAATCCTGACTTGCTTAGGCTATTAGCACTATTACGATTCGGGGTCAAAGAAATATCAGACCTCAGTGTGACTGAAAATCAATTATTAACAAAAAATCAAATAGATGTGAAAAAAATTGGCCAGGCAGACCTGACTCAGCAACACTACGAGCAATCCTTGCTAAAAAAAATCGATGGCGAAGGGGCCAAAGAAATCAGTCATCTATTAGCCGGCATTGCCACCAATTTGAAAACCCAATTTAACGGAAATAAATACTTACCGAGTTTAATCGACCATTATTTAACCAATGATCCGACTGACGAAAAAATGGCTGTATTTATTTTAAGAAATATCGAAGACCGTTTTAACCAGTATGCCCAAAAGCATCTTGTGTTATGTGTCATGGATGATATGCGCAGCAAAGACTTACCCATCGAGCATGATGCCAAAGGTAACCCAAGACCATTCTGGGGCATGACCAGTGAAACGTATCCCTTGTACGATGAAAGCGGTGTTCGCTCCGAAAAAGCAAAAACAAGACCGCTTAAATCTATTGAAGCACTTAACCCAGAAGTTACGGAAACCCGCTTTCATCCCAATTATGCCGACATCACCGAAACGCAAGCAGACATGTACTTCAAGCTCGGTTTTGTGGGGGCTTATATCAGTAACCGTAAAACAGAAGGGTTCAGCGACTTAAATTTACATACCGTCATTAGTGTTTGTAATTTTGGCGGGCAACGTTTAAATGGACCGGATAAGGTATTACAAGGATTAGGGCGTAATAGAGGGCTGGACGAAACCGTCGAGCCACTGTTCGTTCATGC
Organism: Legionella sp. W05-934-2; assembly: GCF_964199965.1. Taxonomy (NCBI): domain Bacteria; kingdom Pseudomonadati; phylum Pseudomonadota; class Gammaproteobacteria; order Legionellales; family Legionellaceae; genus Legionella; species Legionella sp. W05-934-2. The sequence continues at coordinate 192,880 of NZ_CAXMZT010000007.1, forward strand.
GCTAGGGAATGGCCAGTCCTCCCCCTTTTCACTGAAAAACTTAGATAAAGACGATTATTATAAAGAATATTTCCAAGGCATGAATACGTTCCGTGAAGCCTACTTAAAACTGCTTGGCGATAAATTAGCAGAAGACATTATTGCGGAATACCATGCCGGTGTTGAGCCGGATGAGAGTTTTGATACAAACGTGTTTCGCAAAAAAGTCATGCATATGATTCGTGAAGACTTAAGGGAAATCAATAGCTTAAATAACCATCAAATCAACATCAGCCGAGCTCAGCTAGGAAAAGTGTTGGCCCAAGCGCAAAAACGTCTCGATGAACACCTACAAAATGTTGAAGCGCCAAACCGTCTTTCAGGGGTTGTCAATTTTTTAGGTAACTTGATGAATGCGGCTGCATCCATCTACTTTTGGTTTTCGCAGCGTGGGACAAAATCAGAATTTAATCAGGCGATGAAAAACAATAACCATCAGCCAGATAAGATTTATGACAAAATCCTATCAAACACCAGTTTTAAACAGCTTAGTAAAAAGATGTTTGTTGCCGCGGAGATCCAATCACTGGTTAGCCATCAGCGTGATGTGATGAAAGCACTCATTGAAAAATATCCCAAAAAATATCTGATGCCAGACGCTAAAAAGAAAGCCATTGAGTATGAAACATCCACGTTAAAACCAATCTTGTTGAAATTCGTCAAGGAAGACCACCAAGAAATAGCCGCAAATGCTCTGAATAAACACCCTGATTTATTAGGGTTCCTTCATCGTAATGAAAAGCTCTTTGAAAAACTATCCAGCGATGATATCAGCGAAAAAGAGGTCAAAGAAACCTTAGTTCAACTTTTCCAACAATTTGAGGAAACCCGCGATATAAATGAATCCGCTTTTATCGATACCATTAATCTTGGCAAAGCGCTTCGGGAAAAATTGCAACAAGGGCCCGCTCAACTATTAGATGATGAAATTTGTACCGAAATATCAGAAGGGATAAGCCCTAATTTCATAGAAGCTTTGAAAACAAAGATGTTACCGCTTTTAATGCCAGAAGATGTTGAAAAGCTTAAAAATGGCTTGACGATTGAAGTTGGACAACAATTTTGTAAAGTCGTTCTTCAAGGCCATGGCAAATTTCTTCGCGGTGAAGAAGGTGGCATTGACATCAGCGACAGCAAAGCCCTGTTTGCATTATTCAACCAGGCTTTAGGAGTCAATGCGATTCAAAATCCCGAGGAACTGGCCAAGCAATATGTTGAAAGCATGTCAAAGCTTCACCAGACCCTTGAAGAATCACCCGTTGAGGCAATGAATGCGGAAAAATTTGGTCAATTGAAGCATCATTTTAAAAAGAGCCTGATTCCCGCCATGATTAATTTATGCCCCTTTGACCAAAGAGTGGCAATTCACAATCAAATCACCGATGAGGCAATTGAGGAGCTGATCAAAAAGGATTCATTAAACTTGCAATCGATGCAAGAAAAAGGGGACGCCCCCGAAACCATTGCCAATTTTGTTTTATCAAAATTAACAAAATCAGTCATTAACAGCGCGCAATCCCCAGCAACCGTGGAAGAACAAGTAAGTCAAAGTATGAAAACGGCTTTGGCAGAGAAGCAAAAAGTCACTTTCACCAACGCTTATGCCTTAGGTAAAGCCGTAGTTTTCGCAGGACTCCCCAGTCTTTTCGGTAAAAACGGGTTTATCGAAGCCACAAAAAAAACCTACGCAGCCAATCTGGTCTTAGATAAGAATTTTCTAAAAGCCTTCTCAACGTTAGTGCCACTGGATCAGTATCAAACGCTTGAACAAAAATTACAGCAAGACCCTTCCTTATCGGAGGCTATCGCAAGTAAGTTACTAGCGCTTGGAGAAGAGGCACAGGACCCGCAAAAACTGGTTGCCGCCGTATCAGATGCTTCCGAGATACCCATGGATTTTATTGCCGATAATGCAGAATCTGCGCAAGAACAAATCAATCAAATGTTTGCACAAAAAGATACGAACCCAAGTGCTTTATTAAAAACGGATGTCATAGAACAGCTCTCAAAGCCTACGAAAAAAACGTTGATTCCTTTGCTGGCAAAATTTATCCAAGATGATAGCCTAAGGCAGCAGTTTATTTCCCATTGTCAAACGATTCCCGATGGGGCGTTATTTGACTTTATGGTTGTCAATCAAGAAAGCTTCCAAGCACTCGAATCAGATGATTTCACTATCATGAAGCCACATTTAATTAAAATTTTTAATGGGTTAAATGCCATTGGCCCATCTGAAACGAAATTACTCGATTTTACACCGGAGCAATTGCGAAACTTGACACAATTTATCGATGAGCAGCTCGAAAGTTTACAAGATATGACTGAAATTGAGGTGCTGAGCGAATATTTAACGACCACGCAATTTATCGATGTATTACAACTGGCTTATAACCAAACCGATTTGAAAACGATCGTTGATATCTTGAGCGATCCGAACAAACGACGTGACATTGCCTTTAAATTAAAAATGGCGGATGGCAATATCGATAGCTTAGATGATTTGTTTCACCAGCATGCACCCGATGTGAAACAACTTGATACAAGGCTTGATGAATGCACGGAATTTCTAAATTCATTAGCACCTGAAGAGCATCCACCGCTTAAGCTTTTGGACAAAGCCCAATTAAATCCGTTGATTGAACAACGCTTGTTAAAACCCCTGACTCATCCTTTAATCAAAGATCAATTTTCTATCACCATTGGATTATTTGAACAAAAAGAACTCGAGACCTTGCTGGATGCCATGTATGGGTTCAATAAACCGATAAGCGCGGAGAAATTAATCGAGTTTAACCAATTATTGCAAAAAGGCGATACCCAGCAAATTGCTGAACAATTCTTACTAAAAGACTATGATGATTTTGACAGTTTACCGCTCAAACACGTATTTCAGGTAGCCTTTGATCTTCACCAAGAAATGATCAAATGCCACTGCCACTTTAATCAGCATGGGATGCGTGGCGAAATTGTCAGTGAAACATACGGTAATAATCCAGGTCATGTAACGCCCAATGCTATCCAACCTAAGATCTATGATTTATTGTCTCCGGGAGTTAAAAAAATTCACATGGAAAGCGACTCGGAAGTACTTAATATGTCACGTCGATTATCTTACTTACGCAGTTTGCAACTAGCCTTTCCCGATGCCAATGAATTACACCGACGTAATCATGCGGCTGAAATTAAGCATATCAAACGCATTCGAGATCACGTGATTGAACCAGTCAGAGAAAGAACGGGTAGATACGGATTGACAAATTGGTTCATTAATCTAAGAGACGCCATCACCAGTGGTATCAAATTTGTATTTGGCAAAATTGCCAGCTTCTTTAAAGGTATTTTTGCCAGCAATGACAATAAAGACCAACCTGTTAAAAAAGTTTCGAAGAAACAGCATGACAGGCATGAGGCTCTTGCATTCATTTCGGCAATCAACAAACTACGAAAATTAACAAAACAAGAAGCCAGAAGCCCAGATTCACCTGAGGAAGTCGTTGATAAGCTGCTTACCACCCATCAGGCTGCCTCTCCTAAAACGAAAAAAGGTACTGAGCCATCACTGTCTACAACCAATGTCAGTGCGATATCTATTTTCTCATCGTCGCCTTCCTTACGCAAAAAAATGAAGGAACCAGAGCCGGTCCAACCCCCTGAACAAGAGATAAAACCGCCTTCACATTAACAATCGTGGGACTAGAGGGCTAACGTGTTGCTCGTTTTTTCAAATGCTTTGAAGTTTTCCAATAACTGGTGCAATTCGCCATTTTGTGCAGCGAGAGGAACGTTGTCAAAATCAAACTGATTATGGGAGATATCATCCACCATAATGTCCACCGCATTTAATTTTGCTGTTCTGCTAAGGTTTGAACCGCCAAACATACTTGCCCATACGGTGTAATATTCGTTTGGGTTCTTCTCCCTTCGTTGTCGATAGGATAATAATTGTTCTTTTAGCAAATCTCTGCGAATATCAACTTCATCCATTTGAGGGTTTTGTGCTTTAGCAACACGATAAATTAATTGGCATCGAAGCATCGGATCCCAAGTTTTGGTATAGGCTTCATATAATTTTTTGAAGCTTTTCCACTTCTCTAAAGCATCAACTGATTTAGCATTCGAGTAAAGGCTTTGCAGGTATGAATACAATGCCATATCTTCAAGCTCATGATGAATATCTGAAAAAAATTGGGTTTGTTGTTGTTTCGTGATAATTGAGGTGCTGTGCAATAATGGAAAGGGACAATTTTCCTTATCAAGAGGCTTTTCGTCAAAATGACTCACGCCAAAATCATAATCCGAACTGGTGGATAGCGAGGTTAATGCCGGTGATGACTGCCATGTAAGCCTATCGTCTTTGATAGAAGCATAAGTATGGCTTTTAACAAACAAGTATAATAACGAGTTCCCTTTAATCGGTAAGGCAGTATGTTCTCTTTGATACGTTTTGGCATCCATGCTCTGAAAAGTACCCGCAGAGATTGTATTTTTACGAGGTTCCACTAGAAAATACAGCTTTCCGGACTCCATCTCACTCACCGGACATTTGATAAATTTGTTGTTTATATCATCATAAGCAAATACTAATCGCGCAGGTGGGGATTGAACGATATTAACCATATTTCACAACCTCAATGGCATCAAAGACTTTAAAAGAAAGTGATTTTAAATTGAGATGAGGTTATTTGCAAACTAAAATGATCGCCAAATAGTCTTACAAGGCATTTTATGAGCAAGATATACGAATAATATCGTCGCTTCAACAACCTCTCCCCTGCTCTTTGCGCACTTTCTTCCCTATCTACAGAGTTGGAAAAAGGAAGAGCGTTATTGGGGGGCTCTCGTTATTTCAAACCGTTTAGTGACTCTTGGATGGTGCAATAATCAAATTGATATCCGCTATCTAGCAATCGCTTGGGTTGTACTCGTTCCGAGTCGGTTAACACGACCGATGACTCGCCAATGATAAATTTTAACACGGACTCAGGTAACGGTAAGCCTGGGACCCAATTGGTTAATCGCAATGCTTTCAACATGTCTGAGTTGCGACAAGGTTGTGGGGCGGTTATGTTGATTGCGCCATTGGTCATATCATCGCTTTTGGCAATATACTCAATTGCTTTGGCAACGTCTGTGACATGCACAAACGGCACAAATTGCTTGCCAGAACCAAAACGACTCACATTGAAAAAACCCGAAGTTCGATAATAGGGCAATAGCCCGCCTTCATTCGACAGCACATGGCCAATTCTTAAATTAACGACCGGGCAATTCGCTTGGGCAGCTCTTTTTTCGATTTCCTGGCAGACAGTGACTCTGAACTTGGTTCCCGATTCACTATCAACAACCGGTTCGCTTTGCTCTGTCAATAATAAATCCTTTGCATTACCATAAATGCCTACGGCAGAAGCTTGTAGATACTTTAATGGCTTTTCTTTCGCTTTATCGATGTTATGAATGATTGTATCGATAACTTGATAGCGCGATTCCGCAATCTCTGTTTTAACGAAAGAGGTCCATCGTTTGGCACCAGGGTTTGAGCCACTTAAATTGACGATTATTGTATTTTTATCAATAAGATCAGACCAATCATCATTCAATGCTCGGACTTTAACACCTTCAAGATTGACCCGGGTCGCTAATGAACGGCTTAAGCAATAGACATCATATCCTTTTTGGAGAAACTCCAAGCAAACTTCTTTACCAATCATGCCCGAGCCACCCGCAATAATTAATCGGCGTTTGGGTAGAGCTTGCGTATTTTCAATCTCAAATTGGCCGTTATAATGCATCAAGGTCCCTATTAAAGGGTAGGATATTTTACCATCAAATTCCCACCCCTTTGTCGTTGGTTTTTCGACCCATTCAGATTTTGGTAATAAAAACGAAGGCAATGGAATTTTGAAGAAGTCAAAGAAGGTCATTCCTTCCGATTCATATTTGAGGGATTTATCGGATTGACGATTGATTTTGTAAACAAAGCGAAATGCTTTATCAAAAAAACCGCCGACGCCTTCGCTTAAATACATCTGTCGGTTAAAAGCACAATAAGACGACTGCGTTGTTGAATAGGTTTTTTGTTGGGGCGTTTTATACCCAAAAACTCGCTTCCAACGTTGCAAATTAGCCGATAAATTGGTCACTTCAGCATAAAATGGTTGTTCCACCATAGTCTGCGGTAAACCTACCAATTTGCCGATAACTTTTGAAAAGAAAGAAGGCCTTTCGACCGAAACGACACCATAGCCCCTGCCACCGGAACTTGCGTTTTTAAACTGGCTGACGTGTTTGTCCAGTAAATGGCTATCTGAAAATACGCGGCTAAACAAGGATGCCGGTTGGCCATTGGTTATCGATAATGGCGGTGCTTGCCAGTATCTTAGCTTCTTTGAGCCGCCTAAGCTGTAAGATACGGCATATTCAAATAGGCCTTGCTGTAATGTTGGCAAAAGATAAGTCCCCATCCGCATCACGCCATTTCTTAATGACTTAACCAACGCATTTTGCGATTGGCCCACGGAAGCAATTAAATCCGCCACTTTTTGAACAGACTCTGCGCGCGCCTTTCTTTCTTGCTCATATTCCGAGATCCCCTGTAAATAATCCACACGATTCAATTTTGAGGTTAGGCAGGCAGCATCTTCTATACACAAGCCGGCTCCCTGGGCAATATTTGGTGCTGTTGCGTGGGCAGCATCACCTAGCAAGACAACCCGCTTATCTTTAGATGTCCAAGGAAATGTTTCAACGCCTTCAATTTTAGCAATGTCCGTTCTGAGTATATCTTTGGTTAAATGAATTAATTGGGCATAATCAACAACAACCTCATCAGAATCAGTCAAAATCGGTTTCCAAGAGCGAACCAAATCCACTAAAAATTGTTTTGTTTTTTCATTCACTAACTCAACGCTTTCAATGGGTGACAAATAGGGGTGATTTTTTTGCGTTTTAACGGCTATGAACCAGAAGACCGTTGGTGGTTTTAAGGGAACATAGCCGAATCTAATTTCGTGATTCCCATATTCTTTCGACTGATAACTTCCCCAGGTTTCAATTGCTTGTGACCACCATTTTTGATTCGTGTCAATGGGAACTTGCATGTTTGCACGAAAATACGTATACCCCAGATCCGTCTCATGAACTGGTGGTAATGCCAATTCAGACATTAAACAATTTCTGATTTTTGAATGAATACCATCGCAGGCAATTAAGAGATCCCCTTGATATGTTTGATTATCCGCTGTCTTGATGATAACTTTATTATTTTCTCGTTCGTAGTGATTGACCTTTTGCGAAGTCACAATGGTAACATCGTCCCTATTTTTTAAACCCGCTAATAGAAACTTGATTAAATCATCACGATTTAAGCTTTGAACAGGAAAATTAACATGAAATTCTGTCGACGCTTTTGCCAATAGATTCCCTTGGGAGTCCCTATAACTTGGTGGTGGCATGGCTTGGGAAACTTGCGCTATTAACTGCTCGTAATTGGGTATATTGCGGAGCACTGCTTGACTCGGCGGCCATAGACCAATGCCGCCCCCCACGCTGGTTTTAGACTGATTACATTGCGCCTGAGATTCAAATAGTGTGATACGATATTTAACGTTATGATTGGCATGAATAAGTAAGTTAGCCAGGGTCAACCCTGAAATACCCCCACCGACTATTAAAACATCAACCGTCTTCACCATTTCGTTACCTTCGAGCACCTACCTCACACAGAGGTCAATTAATGAACAGTCTATCATACTTTATCGCTTTTTGGTATCTCACTTAAACGAAGCCGATTGACTTCAGGCTGGGTGTTTTAACGAGGCATGGGCGAAAAAGAAAAAGCAGAAAACTCGCTTTTTGAATGATCACGGGTATATCTATAGCGAAGAATCCTATACTTGTTATACTATGTAAAACATACTTAGGATATGGTTAACATTATGGAAGATTTACCTTTAGCAGATTTGCATACCGCAATAACCCATCTTAGTTTGCTAACGGGCTGTTGTCTTATACTGACTGGTTTTGTTGCTTTAATCGAAGGGTATGAAAAAGATATCAACAGCCTCGATGAGAAATATGTTTGGCCATTGATACTTTTTCTAATTTTTCCAGTTTCCGTTATACAACTCTGGTATACACTAGGGTTTAGTGACTTTTTACATATTTTCGTCGATATGTTTTATCTAACAAACATAGCGACAAGAAATTTACTTGTTACTTTTATTTTTTCCTTTGCATCCATGCTGGTCATACTGAAACATGAAAAAATTATAAAAGGCCGGTTCGTGGGTCTGGCTTTCGGTCTAATTCTTATCACTTGTGGTTATTATGTATTTACCCACCACGTTCCTGGCATTTTGGGCCAATACGTCATTGAGTATAATATCCATATCAATTTTCTTTTAGGTTTGACATTGGGGATTAGTGGTCTCAGTTATATACTCGACGATTTTTTTGGTAATAAATTTATCTTTAGAATTATTTGGGCAGCAGCACTGATGATCAATGGCATACTAAAATTGACATATACACCCGAATTAATTAGCCCTTTTGCATTTACCACAAGTGAAACCCAGTATGTTTACAAGCTCTATATCCTCTTTATTTTGGTTTCTGCCACTATTTTTATCCTCATCACGCTGATCCATCTGTTTTACAAACATGTCAAAAAATAGATCCGATTTTCAATCCATCCTCGTGACAAGCACCGAACCTTGTGCGATGTGTACTGGTGGCGCTGTTTGGACTGGGGTAGGTACTATCGTCTTTGGCCTTTCAGCTCATGGCTTAGGAGCTATCACCAAATCAGGCCATTTCATCGTTCCTTCGGAAGACTTAATCCATTATGCAAAAACCCCCATAAAAATAGTCGGCCCGGTTTTTGAGCCGATCTCGGCTATGGTACATCAAGGTTTCTGGAATAAGCCTAAGAATCGCTCAGACATCAAGCGCAATATGTAAATTTTTGAATGGACAATTCACCTAATTGCAATCCTCCGCCCATGCCTGTCTCTTCTATCCTAATATAGAATTTACGGGAAAAAGGCCTGTGCGGAGGATGGCGTGGAATAATAACAAAATCATCCATCAGGGAAACAAATATCGGTTTAGAAATTTTTATAATTCATTTTACCTCGTCCGCAATTCTTTGGAATTTGCTCCATCGCTTGTTTGTAAATAATTTTTTGGTCGGGATTTAGCATTTGATACACCTGATGTTCAAACATCATGCGCAATTTCATTTTTTTCGCCATTGCCGCGGTTTTTTTGTTGATTAACTCATTCAATGCCGCCTCGTCTAGGTTATCACTCATCACCAAAGCAAGCATTTGGGTTCGAAACGATTTCATATCATCCCGACTAGCCATCAGTTGAGAGTGCATAGACTGTCTGATAGCGCGAATTTTATCACGTTGTTCGGAAGTTAAATTCATCTGGTCCATTACTTTTTTCATCTTCATCATGCACGGACCTCCCCGCTGGCCCATTTGATGCTCAGCAAAGATGGGAGAGGTCATCAATAAACTGACCACGGCGACAACTGCTGACATTGCTTGTTTGATTTTCATTTTCTTCTCCTAAGATGACCTATTGCAGCCATACCCAACATTCCTAAAAACAAACATCCTGTCCACAATTATAGCCCATCATTGAAAAACCATGCGCAAGTGAAAAAAATGACGCTAACAGGACTTACGCAAAAGCCCATCTCCCCATTTCCGGGGAGATGGGAAATTGAGGGAAGTTATTTAGAAGTCCTGGCTAAATTTTGACAGATTGATATTCCGTTTTTAATTCATTAATCACTGGCGTCAGGTGACTATCGAACTCTTCAAATAGCGGTTTGAGTTGCTAACATCCTCTATTGCAAAGCGAATATTACAATCAGCTATTTTCAATAACTCACTCAAATTCAATTCCTTGTCAGTAATGACAGAATCACCAGACTGGTCGTACAAGTTTAAAGCATCAACACGAACAATCGCGTAGTTTGATGAGGAAGGTTTTCCAAGCTCTAAGCTATCGCTATGGTACATGACGACCATGGGTGGGGAAGTGTATAAACCATTATCGTCTTGAATTTTTATGTCATTGAGCTCAATTCGCTGTATATCCAAGTGGGGAGATTCAACCCCTTTTTGCCATAATCGATAGAACAAAAGCGCCGCTAAAATTTGATCACTCCCTTTCATCCATCTTGTTTTTGTCTTTGAAAATGTTGTTTGTCTCTTTAGCCAGTCTATCTGGTAAAAGATAAATGCTCTTCATTACCGTATACGGTACCACGTCCTAATATCTCATTGACAATCTGAACCCCATCTTCGAACAATTGCGTTTCCTTTTCTTTGAAGGGTACTTCCTCAAGGTAATTTGAGCTTGCCAATATGGCTAAGGCCGAGGCGATAGCGATACTAAATAAAGCTATCATCGCAATTCCAACGGGCAAACAATAAGGCATCACAAAAATGCCGCCAAGAACCCCTAATACACTTAACCCAATAAACGCTGCACTGATTCCTATTTGTTTTGCACTGGGGTGGTGGTAGTCAAAACATCCAATTGGCTGGTAATAACGCGAGTCGTGATAGTGCTTTATGTGGCTGTCAATTTTCTTAGGATTGATCTCATTTAAACAAGCTTTCCAGGCTTGAAAATACCGATTAAATTGCCTAATTACCACCTTTTGCTTACTCGGTGTATCCGCCTCTTGATATGCTTTCTCAAAGAGCGCCATTCGCGCTTCAACAGCGAAGTAGAAACTATAATATTTTGACATCGCTATCTGTTTATCACTGGTCAAAAAGTGCCTTAGCGAATCTTCAATTTCACCTAGATTGGGAATATCCTTCTTGCTAGCTATTTCCTGCCCAAAAAAACCCATAAATACACACTTTATCTAAAAATAATATAGATTATCATTAAAAAAAGGGGTTGATAATCATAAATCGTCGCTTTTTCGTTTCAGAAATTAAACATTACGGAACCTTTACAAATCAGGTTTGAACAAATTAGGAGTACTGCTTTGCTATAATGATTATAGGTTAATCTATTTGGTTATTATTATGCCATTAATCTACTTCAAAAATGGAACATTATATATTGAAGAAGATAAACCAATTTCTGAAGACACCCTTCCTTCACATTTACGTAAAAAATCTCATCTCCCGTCAGATGAAACGCCTATCAATATCGACGTTTATAGCCAATGCAAACACTTTTTGACCCAAGAATGCAAGGATCCCGTGTTAGCAGTCAAAATCAATCGTTGGAAAAACCAATATTTATCCTTATTTCTTGGTCTAATTCTAAAAGAGCACCATTCTGAACTACGGGAATTAGATTTTAGCTCTTGTGCTTTAAGAGATTCAGACATTCCAGCTCTCATCTTACTCCTACGCGAATATCCAGGTATAGAAGTTATCAATCTTAACCACAATTATATTTCCAACGAAGGAGCCATCACGTTATTGCATGCCATTTTGGAATTGGACTTGCATTGTGAATTTGACCTAAGCCATAACGATGTTGGACATAAAGTGAATCAATATATCCAATCCATCCTAGGCAATTTTAGTGATTCAACTATGGATCTATCAGAAAACCAAAACCCGGATGAAATTGAATTAGCAAAGGAAAAACTGACTGAGGATGAGCAGCTTGAAGCATCGAAACTGGTATCCAGCTTGGCTAAAGAATTTACCCCTGGCGATTTTTTGTATGGTCTTCACAGTGGGCTTCCTCCCGATAAAGGAAGAAATCCCATATATAATGCGCTATTAAAAACACTACCCCCTCATGACAGACATCAATTACTCATCATCAATCCCTTTTCCGATTGGGTCATCAACCGAAATGATTATGAAAAAGCAAGCAAACACGATTTTATCTTTTTTGATGAATTTAGAAAGGAAATATTGCCTTCCCTATATCCTCAAAAGCCAGAGCCGTTTGTCAGAGGTTGGTCTGAACATAAATTATTATGCAAGCTTGGCATACTATGGGCCAAAAAGAATCATAATAAAATTCATTATGTCTTAGATGACATTGATATGGCGTTATTTTCCGCCCCCAATCGCAATCGAGCGGATGTCTCTGTTACTGAGTCAGAACTCAAATTTATAGCAAGGTATTACGATAATTTAAAAGACTGTGTTCAATTTTGGCGGACTAATTCTAAAACGGGAGTCCTTGAGAAAGCCGATGCACCCTGGATAAACCCAGAAACTAAAAAGTTTTGGGATAACTACCTAAAAGCTGAACATAGAAAGATGCGCTATTTTCCAAAAGGGGAGTTGCCAGAAAGCGCCTTTATTTCCAGTTTTGTTTCACGAAAATCATACAGCATGCAAGCATTTAAGGAAGCACTTAACCTCGCATTAAGTAGCGTCTTTCAAGGTGAAGAAGATAAAATCTTATTCGACCTTGTCAGTAATGCCTTACTTAAAATTGAAACGGCAGAAAAAAAGTACGATTTAGAATCCATCATTTTTTCGTTGTACGATGAATATTTTACAAACCATGCCAACCTCGACCACAAAAATAAGGTGCTCGAAACGGTCTTAAATGAGCTTGTTGTCAATGCCACCTTTAGGAAAAACGCACCCTCGGGGACCAATTTCTTTTATCGTGGTGTGATACAAGCAAACGTTTATGGGGATCGCGTATTAAACAATCAAGCCTTATTTGATATGGCCGATGAAATCCATTCTCAAAAAAGTGATGCAATAACTCAAACCAAGAAATTGTAGCTATTAGAAATAATTTAATGCGGGGGCTTGGATCAATTAACTGACTGTATGAAAAATATTTTTTATTGCAGACAGGCAATATTAGGGAGCTGCATTTAGAAGCCCCACCCTAACATTTGTATATGTTCGTTATGGCGCTGCGGATGTTTCCTTTGGGATTGCCAAACTCATAAAAAGTGAGAGAAAAACCAAGATAGCACACACGATCATGGCATAACTGAAGACTTTCATAATGGAATGCTCGTCCATGATGGAACCCGATATAGCGACGCCAAAGGAATTACCTAAAAAACCACAGGTAAATAATACTCCCATTGCAACGCCTGCTTTTTCCGGTTTGACCATTTGAAAACAATCCGTTGCAGTTGCTGGTATGAGAAATGCGGCCAAAACACCGGCAAGAAAGAGGGAGAATATAAGATAGGGAGCAAGTGTTAGCGCCTGTGTCCAAGCCATCATCCCACAAGCAATGAGCATTAAAATGAGACCCGAAATCAAGGGCGGCTTATAAGTAGCTTGATCAATCCACTTACCAACAGGGGCAGAAACGATATTGATGGTTAGTGTCATGCTCAACATGACTATACCCGCAGTTACAATCTATTAACTGAGTTTAGGGGCCCACATTTCGCCTGCAGCGAATGTGGGCTGGCTCTCGGGGCTGAGCAAATATAACGACATCTTGATAATTTAAGGAAACTGCCATGAAAAACAATAACAAAATAGCATTAGTGACTGGCGGTGCAAAACGTGTTGGACGAAGCATCGTCGAAAAACTTGCTGAAAATGGCTACGATGTTGTCATTAACCACCATGCATCCGATACACAGGCACACGAATTGAAGCAACAGGTTGAAAAATGTGGCCGCCACTGCTTGGTTGTCAAAGCCGATATCCAATCACAACTGGCCGTTCAAGGCATGTTTGACCAAATAAAAACGCAATTCGGTCGACTTGATTTGCTGGTCAACAGTGCCTCACTCTATGAAAGTCATTCATTTCCCTGCGATGACTTTCAACCGTTCCATGATTCCTTAGGAGTTGCTGTTTGGGGAAGTCTTTATTGTGCAAATGAAGCGGCAAAAATCATGCTTGCGCAAGAAAGCGGACTCATTATAAATATTATTGATTTATTTGCCTTTTACCCTTGTAAAAATAGGATGTTTCATGGCGTTTCAAAAGCTGCTCTGGCCAGTTTAACCCAATATCTAGCCCTAGAGCTTGCCCCCTTTGTACGCGATAATGCCATAGCCCCAGGCCCTGTTTTACCGCCAGAAGAATACTCGTTAGATATGCAAATGAAGTCTGCCGAACGAACTTTACTGAAACGATGGGGACAACCAGATGACGTTGCCAAAGCGGTTTTGTATCTGGCCGATGCAGATTATATGACAGGAGATATTATGTTTGTTGATGGAGGCAGCCACATTATTAATGGGAAATAGTCGCATATAACAGGCTATCTCGATTTGCAGACAAGCCGTTTTTATGACGAGAAATTAAAATTAGTCGCTGATTGAGAGAACTGGGTGTCTAATTCAACTAACGCATCTAACTTATCCTGCACATCAACTTTAATATTCTGATGGTCTTTGGTTCCTGTCGGGTATATTGTTTTTAAATCGCCAAGGGTTAAATAGGATGGGCTGTAAATCTCGGTTATTGCTCAGTCACCCGCCACTCGCATGCTAATAATAAGTTCCGAGTTTGGATTTTGTATCAATGCTTCCTTTTGCGCTTTAGATAGTGTTTTAATGTAACGCTCAATACGCATAGCATCCGCTTTAGTTCCTTTAATTTCCCAGTATTGCGCGATAGAAAGGGGTTTGAAACTTCGAGTATATTTACTTCCTTTTCCAGCAAGGTGATCTTGAAAGCGTTTTTCAAGATTATCGGTATAGCCTGTGTAATAGCTTTGATTGCTGCATTGTAAAATATATATCCAATAGGTTTTTTCAGACATGGCAACTAACAGATATTTAGGATAGATTGACTATAACGAGTTACGATTAATGAATCAAATTCTGAGGAATTAAATGATTTACCCTCTTGAATTCTTAGGAGAAAAAAATATATACACCTTAATAGCATTATTTTGCTGAAATTTCAGATAAAATACTGTATAATACGCGACAAATTTTTATTCATTTTAACATATAAGAGCGCTATGACTGACTTAAATCTTTATAGAAACATTGGTATCTTCGCCCACGTAGATGCAGGAAAAACAACGACTACCGAACGTATTCTTAAGCTGACGGGTAAAATCCACAAAATTGGTGAGGTTCACGATGGTGAATCAACGACCGATTTCATGGTACAGGAAGCAGAACGCGGTATTACCATCCAATCGGCAGCGGTTACTTGCTACTGGAAAGGTAATCGTTTCAACATTATCGATACCCCCGGACACGTCGACTTCACGGTTGAAGTATACCGTTCACTCAAGGTACTCGATGGTGGAATTGGGGTATTCTGTGGTTCCGGCGGTGTTGAGCCTCAATCTGAGACTAACTGGCGTTATGCGAACAATTCAAAAGTATCTCGCTTGATTTTCGTAAACAAACTCGACCGTATCGGTGCGAATTTCTTGAAAGTGACTGAGCAGATTAAAAAGGTGTTGGGTGCAAAACCATTAATTATGACCTTACCTATTGGATTTGAAGACAGCTTTGTTGGGGTTGTCGACCTACTCACTCGTCAAGCGTATGTTTGGGATGAAACTGGCTTGCCAGAAAATTTCAATATTACTGACGTACCCGCAGACATGCATGACGACGTTGAAACCTATCGTGCTCAATTGATTGAGACTGCGCTTGAGATGGATGATGAATTGCTAATGGGTTATTTAGAAGGAGAAGAGCCTTCAATAGAAGAAATTAAGCGTTGTATTCGTAAAGGTACGCTTGAATTAACCTTCTTCCCAACCTACTGTGGTTCGGCCTTCAAAAATAAAGGGATGCAGCTCTTATTGGATGCGGTCGTTGACTATTTACCTGCTCCTCATGAAGTAAACCCACAACCTTTAACCAATGAAGAAGGTGAGCCAACAGGCAAGTTTGCTCTTGTATCGCCTGATGAGCCATTCCGTGCGTTAGCATTCAAAATTATGGATGACCGTTTTGGTGCGCTTACGTTCATCCGTATCTACTCAGGAAGACTGAATAAAGGAGATACCATCCTTAACTCATTCACGGGTAAAACAGAGCGTGTCGGCCGCATGGTTGAGATGCAGGCGGATGAGCGTAATGAATTACAAAGTGCTGAGGCGGGTGACATTCTTGCCATCGTTGGCATGAAAAACGTTCGAACCGGTCACACGCTTTGCGATCCTAATAATGAATGTACGCTGGAAGCAATGGTCTTCCCTGAGCCAGTAATCTCTATCGCCGTTGCGCCAAAAGATAAAGGCGCTACCGAGAAGATGGCGATCGCGATTGGTAAGATGGTTGCCGAAGACCCAACGTTTAGGGTTGAAACGGATGAAGATTCGGGTGAAACCATTCTTCGTGGTATGGGTGAATTGCACCTAGATATTAAAATAGACATTCTGAAACGCACCTACGGCGTTGAATTAATCGTAGGTCAACCTCAGGTTGCTTACCGCGAAACCATTACCAAATCGGTTCAAGACAGCTATACCCACAAAAAGCAATCAGGTGGGGCAGGTCAATACGGTAAGATTGATTACACGATTCAACCTGGTGAGCCAAATTCCGGATTCACCTTCAAGACATCCGTTGTCGGTGGAAACGTTCCTAAGGAATTCTTCCCTGCAATCGAGAAAGGCTTCCGTTCAATGATGGATACCGGTACCTTGGCAGGTTTCCCTGTGCTAGATGTTCTCATTGACCTCACCGATGGTGCCTATCATGCTGTTGACTCATCTGCTATTGCGTTCGAAATTGCAGCAAAAGGCGCTTTTCGACAGTCAATACCAAAAGCTGGGCCACAATTGCTTGAACCCATCATGAAAGTCGATGTTTACAGTACAGAAGAAGATGTCGGTAACGTTATCGGTGATTTGAACCGCCGTCGTGGCATGATTTCTGGCCAAGAACCCAGTGCATCAGGCATTCGCATTAAAGCGGAAGTTCCTCTTTCAGAAATGTTTGGATACATCAGTACACTGCGAACGCTTACTTCTGGCCGTGGTCAATTCTCAATGGAATTCTCTCATTACGCTGCCTGCCCAAACAGTGTAGCTGAAGCAGTCATTGCCAAAGAAAAAGAAAAGAAAGCCGCCGCAGTCAAATAAGTAACTTTTTCGACAGCTCTCTCAATGGAACCCTAAAGTTTCCATTGAGAGAGTTATAACCTTACGTTTGGAACGGTACTAACAAGCGGACTTGGGATAAAAGAAAATCAACTATACAAATTACTAGGCCTACTTACTTATTTTATATCGATAATTCTCCTATCATCCTTATAGCGTCCTCATTTTCATCATATCTATTTTTATTCAAATTTTTCTGGCCTAACAAAAACACATATAAGACACTAAATCCAAGAATAAATAAAATACCTTGCAACCAATCTGCCAGCAAATGATGATGGCTTATATAGCCAATGACTAAGGCATAGGCCATATAAGCAAATAAAGTCCAGGATGATCCAAAGGAACGATAGAAATTTCTTAGCTGTTTCCCATAAAAACTCAAGATGTAAAATATAAAAAAAACAAGATGCATGATTAACGCTAAAGCCAGCGCCTCAATAGTTGCTTGGATTAATAGATAGGACATCGCCATATAAACAATAAAACTTAAGCTCAATCCAAAAATGACCCGGAAGGGTCTCTCTTCATTTGGTTTAGTTGTTCGCAATTTAACAAATGATAGGGGAATAGCCACACAAGAGATTACCTGGAAAACGGAAACAACAATCATGATGGTTTGCCAGTTTTTAAAAAATACGACCATTGTGCAACAGACCAACGTTGTAAATATTAAGGCGCGCCGTGATAGTTGATACTGGGGGTGATTTTTGTCGAAATAAACGGGCATTTGTTTATCCTTTGCCATCCCTTTCAGTGTTCTGGCACAAGACCCCATATATAAAATACCGGTCCCTGAAGGGCTAATAATCGAATCAAAATAAAGCACATAAGCCCACAAAGACAAGATGTTGATATTTAAAAGAATCAATAACTGTGCTAAAGGCGAGGTAAAATTGATATGATTCCAACCGTTTGCAATCATTTCGGTTGGTATTGAGGCAATGAATGCCATCTGGAGGAGTAAATAGATGATCAAACATATTAAAACAGAAGCTGTCAGGGCAATCGGTATATTTCTTCGCGGCCTTTCTAATTCGGAGCTAAACATGGCTACCATGGAAAATCCATAGAAAGCATAAAAAATACCACAAACAATGACCCCACTAAATACACGTCCATACCCATAAGGCGCAACCCCTTGTGAGGTAAAATTACTCGTATTAAAGGAAATTGACATTAATAAGACAGCGGTCAGTAATGGAATGACGATCTTTAAAATAGCAATGATGTTACTGGCCTTGGCCATGCTTTTAATACCCCCAAAATTTAATAAGGTATACACGATAACCAAAACAATAACTAACCCCGTTCCTAATGCTGTGTGTTGATGGTGGTGAAAAAAATAGGGGGTCAAATGGGGGATCGCCGTACTTAAGTATTGAATGGTTGCTGATGCCTCTGCTGGAACGACGATCACCATCCCCAACCAACTCGAAATAGCAATGACAAAGCCAAAATCATTGTTATTGTGACTAATGGTCAGTAAGCGCGCAAATAATGCATTTTGTTTTAACATGCTAGCAATTTCAGCCAATAACAGGGCTAATATCATGGCTAAAGCCGCGCCGACTAACCAGGAAAGGTAGGAAGCCGGACCGACATATTTTGCTGCATAATAGGCCGCAAAAAGCCAACCACTTCCAATCATACATCCTACACCAATGCCTATGGCCGTAAATAACCCTGGCTTTGATTTCAGCTCATCATCAATCAAAATTCATCCTTGAAATACTTAGACTTCTTTCATCATACTGCAAAATGACTCCATGATGAATAATCATCTGGAACGTCTGGACTACACAATTTAGCAAGCGTAGGTTGGGCCCTGAGGAATCGACCTACGCTTGCTAAACACTACTTTTATGCCTGATTAAGACAAATCGCATTGATTCAAAAAAGTTTAATTATTTTAAACTTTCACCCCTGAAAGATGTGGAGCTTTGAGTCAATTCAAAAGTAAGCACAGGGCTAGAACTATCATAATGTTCGTCAAATTTAAGGATAGACTTTAGATTAAATTCTCCAGGTTTTCCGATGATAGACAAACTTGGGTATTCAAAAGTCTCCCACGTCTCAGGCTCTTCAGCAATGTTGCTTTTAAAGACAAATTCACCAGGAGTTATAACTTCCAATAATAAATTTTGAGGACATCGACAGACTATAAGAATTTAACTGAACCCCAAGAGTTGGCGGCTCTGATAAAATAAAAATTCCCGTTAAAATGCTAGGCAGATCCAGTGGTCATTGAAAAATGTTTAGGCCCTAAAATGCCTAAGATCATGGCAACCTACAACAAAAACGAAATGCTACCTCGAAGACAAGAGGCATTGGAAAAATGGAGCACATATATTGATAGTCTGACCAAACCATAGTCCTTTTCTGCTGATATCCCAAGAGATATCTTACAAAACATAGAGCAACCAACTTAATGATCTTCTTTTAAATTGTGTTAGGATTAGATTGAGAGGACAAACAAGGATTGTTGATAGGAATCAACAAAGGTATCAAGGAAGATACCAGGTCACAAGGATGTGACTAAGACCTCTTTCAAAATTCCCGACACCTTGGTTCGAAGCCAAGCACTATAGTCTCACAACCCTTTAAAATCAAGGCCTTGTGATGCATCGATTTATGACGCTTTTTAACATCTGCTAAACCTCATAAATTAACGAGGCTATAGCCTAAAAGGCCTTGCTGTCGCTAGTCACACAGGCTTGCAATAAGTTCACGATAAATCCTTGTGAATCAGAACGGGGATGGACCTGTAATTTGAGATGCCCCATGCGCAAGAAGTAATGCTATTTACTCTTCATTATGTAAAAGAGCACAGAGCTGTAGAGCCGTTTTTTGTTGAGAATTAATAGCATCGACATCAAAGCGGAAAAAAATTATATCGTTAAAACAATGGTATAGGGGTCTGACCAAAATATTTTCTCAAAAGTAATGGTGCCCGAAAATACAGGCATAGGGGTCTGACCAAAATATTTTCTTTATAAACAATATGATAGGTGAGATAAAGTACTAATTTTTGGCCTTAGAAGGTATTTTTAA